>JBCDBL010000061.1:0-25223 GCA_039183635.1 Pseudomonadota bacterium | reverse complement strand
TGTACGCCACCGCCGTCATGACCGCCCTCGTCGTGGTCTTCGCCGAAGTATTGCCGAAAACCGCCGCCATCGCCCGCCCCGACGGCTTCGCCATGACCGTCGCGCCGGTGATGCGGTTTTTCGTCTTTCTCTTCGCGCCCATCACCGGCGTGGTGCAATTCATCGTGCGGCGCGCCCTGCGTCTGTTCGGCCTTAATGTGGAAGAACAGGCCGCCGTCCTGTCCGCAGCGGATGAATTGCGGGGCGCCATCGATCTGCACCATGAAGAAGGCAGGGTGGAGGAGCGCGCACGGCAAATCCTGCGCGGCGCCCTCGATCTGGAAGAAATCACGCTCGAAGAGATCATGGTCCATCGCAAAAGCATGCAGATGCTGGACGTGACAGAACCTTGTTCGGAGTTGGTGCAAAAGGCCCTCGACAGCCCGCACACCCGGCTTCCTTTGTGGAAGGACAATCCGGAGAACATTGTCGGCGTCCTCCACGCCAAGGACCTGCTGCGCGCCTGGTGGGAGGCGAAGGGCGACGTCGCCAAAATCGACATCTACAAGATCGCCCGCCGCCCTTATTTCGTACCTGAGACGACGCCGCTGACCGAACAGCTTGATGCGTTCAAACGCAAAAAAGAGCACTTCGCCCTGGTGGTCGATGAATACGGCGCGCTGATGGGGCTCGTAACCCTGGAAGACATCTTGGAAGAAATTGTCGGCGAGATCGAAGACGAACACGACATCGTCGTGCGCGGCGTACGCCCCCAGGCCGACGGCAGCGTCAATGTGGACGGCGATGTGTCCATTCGCGAGTTAAACCGCGCCCGCGGCTGGGAGCTGCCCGACGACGACGCCGTCACCATCGCCGGCCTTGTCATCAACGAAAGCCAGTGCATCCCGGAGCCGGGACAGGTGTTCTCCTTCCACGGCTTTCGTTTTGAAATTCTGCGCCGCCAAAAGAACCAGATCACCGCCCTTAAAATTAAGGCGCTTTAAGAGTGCCTCAGCTTATTCCCCCGGCGCCGACAACTTCATCGACAAAGCATGCACCGGCCCCGCCAACTCTTCTTTAAGCGTTGCATTCACAGCCCGTTGACGCGCGACGCGATTTAACCCTTCAAAGGCGCTTGAAACGATTTCAATGCGAAAATGGGTCTCACCCTCGGGGCGCGCGCCGGCGTGCCCGGCGTGAAGGTGGGACTCATCAATGACATCGAGCCGCTCTGGGGCGAATTCCTGCGTCAATTTATCCTTAATGCGTTCTGCGACCGACATTTTGTCCTCCGTTCCCGAATCCTCCTGTAGGAAGCCAAAATAGCGCAATGTCAACCGTTGTTTCCAACGCCACAGCACACCATAATCTCAAGCTATGTCTGATGATTACAATTATAAGCCGCGTCTTGGTTACGATATTCGCGTAAAGCCTCCCCGGACGAAAAAGCGTCCTGCCTGGGATGCGCGGGCGCGCATATGCGAGGCGCCGGGCTGTGAGGCGAAAGCCGAGTGCCGGGTGTCGAAATCCCCGACACAACTCAACGAGTACATGTGGTACTGTACGGAGCATGCGCGGGAGCATAACCGCAACTGGAACTTCTTTAAGGACATGAGCGAGGCGGAAGCGAAAGCCTTTCGCGAATCAGCCGCCTATGGTCACCGGCCCACCTGGAAAATGGGCGCAGGGGGTAAGGATTCCGATGCGGCCCGCGCAACCGCCAAAGGAAATTTCCACGACCCCCAGGGCTTGTTTGAGGGCGAAGCGCCGTCGGAGCCAGCCGGCACGATGCGCGGCGGGCGCAAACTCACCAAACTGCAAATCAGCTCCTTTAAGACCCTTGACCTCGACGTCAACACAGCCGACGCGGAAATCCGTGCGCGTTATACCGAGCTGTTGAAGCGCTATCACCCGGACTCTAATGGCGGCGAGCGCGGGGCAGAGGAGCGCCTGCAGGAGGTTCTGAAGGCCTATCGCATTCTTAAAAAAGCAGGGTTCTGCACCTGAGATCGAAACAGCACGAAGCGCCCCGCCTTGAAAACAAGACAGGACGCTTCGCTGCTGGGCGGCGGGGGGAGCTTCTTAAAAATTCCTTCTTGTTAAAAACCAACCTCAGCGACGGCGAGCACTGCGACCCGCGCGCTCACAAATTTCAGGATCGGGGCGAGACTCACAGCTAAAACGCCAGCAGCGGCGGCGAAACTCCAAACCGGCAAGCCGTAAACAAGGACGGCGTATTGCGTGGCGAAAAGAACGGCAAGCGCCATCCACATGGCGGCGCCGACCCTGGCGATGAGGCGTTTTTCCGCAAAACTTTGCGCTTCGCCAATGGCCGCAAACACGCCGATCGCGGCAAGGCCCAATGTCGTTAAAGCTGCAAAGGCGCCGAAAGCAAAGGCTATGTCCACTGCTGTTGTATCCACCATCATTCCATTCCTTGGCTCTCAAGGGGCGCCCTGGAAATTGCGACGCCGTTGCGTTTTCGAACTTGAGTAGAATTTTTTGCGGATTTTCCTAAATTTGTACCAATCGGTCCGGTTAAAACGCCGCAACCATAGAAGCGCTTCGATTGCTTGCGTCTTTTCTCATTTCGCGCGAGGGTCCCGACATTTGTGAGGATGAAAATCCCGTTTAAGAACAGGCTTTTTATGAGTTCCAAGACTGCAGCCATCTCCGACGCCGCTATTTTCACCGACGCGCCCGATAAAACCGTGAGCGCCAAAGAGGCTTTCGGCGTCGACATCGCCATGGATGTCCCCGCCTTTTCCGAAGGCAATGAATATGTGCCGGCGGTCGATCCCTCCTATCGATTCGACCCACAGACGACCCTGGCGATTTTAGCAGGCTTCGCCCACAATCGCCGGGTGATGGTCCAGGGCTACCACGGCACGGGCAAGTCGACGCATATCGAGCAGGTGGCGGCGCGGCTGAACTGGCCCTGCGTGCGCGTGAACCTCGACAGCCATGTGAGCCGGATCGACCTGATCGGCAAGGACGCCATCGTCGTCGAAGACGGTAAACAGGTGACGGCTTTTAAAGAAGGCATGCTGCCCTGGGCGTTGCAACGGCCCGTGGCCCTCGTTTTCGATGAATACGACGCCGGCCGCCCGGACGTCATGTTCGTTATTCAACGGGTGCTGGAAGCCGAAGGCCGCCTCACATTGCTCGACCAGAACAAAGTGCTCCGCCCCCACCCGTGTTTCCGCCTGTTCGCGACCACGAACACGGTGGGCCTCGGCGACACGACAGGGCTGTACCACGGCACCCAGCAGATCAACCAGGGCCAGATGGACCGCTGGTCCCTCGTCACCACCTTGAATTATCTGCCCCATGAGGAAGAGGAGAAAATCGTCCTCGCCAAGGCGCCGTCCTACGACACGAAGGAAGGGCGGGAGCAGATCTCATTGATGGTCCGCGTTGCGGACATGACCCGCAACGCCTTCATGAACGGCGATATCTCCACGGTGATGAGCCCCCGGACGGTGATGACCTGGGCGGGCAATGCGGAGATTTTCCAGGATGTGGGCTACGCCTTCCGCGTCACGTTCCTCAACAAATGCGACGAGCTGGAGCGCCCCGTCGTGGCGGAGTTTTATCAGCGTGCGTTCGGAGAGGATTTGCCGGAGGCCGCGCCGCAGATTGAAGTGGCGTGAGGGGTGAGGAATAATCAACCCACATCAATTATGCATACATGGAGACATGTTATCGCTCGCGGCACAAATACATATACAATAAATTTCTTACAAGCACGGCCATCATTTTAGTGCGTCGTAGCGACGGTTCGCCAGCCATTGTAACCGTTTTGCCTGTGTTAACAGAACGCGGCGAAGCCCGCTTTGAACGCGACGTTCAGATATTACCTGAGCAAGACGCGACATTACGAGTGCGCGACGCGCAATGCGATAATCAGGATGAGATCGCAATTTAAAAACCCGGTCAGATATAATTCTGCGCCGCAATGATTTAGGAGCTTCCACAGCCAGATCGCCTGGCGGTGGATCTTTTTCATTCAAGATTGCCTTGAATTCAGAGTTTGTCACTGCGCTTGACGTAATCAGTCTTTCAAGACTGTCCAGATGAGCTTTTGCTTCACGGCTAGAATTTTGCGTTTTCTGGAATTGCGGCAACGGCCAGACCTCAATTTCGAGTACTTCGTAGGGATCCAGAACAGACATCGCAACCGCATCAGTGCGTTGATTAGTCAAATGACGTCGAATCCGCGTGCGCAACATCTCATTAGTCTGACCCACATATATCGGCTCATTATCATAATCAAAAAAAGCGTATACGCCCCATTTATAATTACCAACTTTTTCACATAAACCTCCATCACCTCGAAAAGGCGTATCGAGGAATTCAGCCAGTTTAGTCCTTAAGTCATGCGTATCAAAAGGCGGTATATTTTCACCGTCAGGCGTTTTTTCCATCATGCTGCTTTTGATATGCGCCTGTATTCAGCGTTCATAATGGGATTTAACAGGTGTTGTTTTATGTGCCCTACAACCGGAACAACTACGCCATCACCAGTGAGATGGTAGGCCTCATTGTAATTTTCAGGAAGGACGTATGCATCCGACAACCCCATTAATCGAGCTGTCTCTCGCGCTGAGATTAAACGGGAGCGGATTTTATCTCGGTTCACGACAAGCAACCGCTGTCGACTTGATCCTCCAGCAGGGGTTCGCAAACAACCCGCCACTTCGTCAAAACGAACCTCGGCCCGTTGAATGCGTTCCCCCTCATGCATCCTGGTGCGGCGATACAGCGTACCAACTTGAACGCCGCCAGCTTTCTGGGACTTCTTAACTTTGGCGCGATTTATAGGACTCATCATCGCCAAAAGGTCTTCCGTTACCTGAGGCGCGTCCCAAGCAACTGTGTTAGGCGACACTTCGATGATATCGCTAAAATTTTCTCTGACGGTGTTAGGTTCTGGAAGGTTCCACCATTTCCAGCTTTGATGAAGTTCAGTATTTAAACCGCTATAGGCGCGCTCTAAGGCTGCACTGCTCCACAATTCAACCGGAGATTTTCTAACTAAGGATGACGGAATATGAACGTCATTCCTTACAGCAATGATAAAAACGCGCGGCCGCGACTGCGGAACAAAATGAACAGCGTCGATAATTAACGCGCCAAAACTATAATCCGCTTCAAAGAGCGCCTCAGCGATACGCTGAAAATCTTGCCCCTTATGCGAACTTAAGATGCCAACGACATTTTCAATGACGATGATGGATGGCGCACGCCCCTCAGAAGCGAGGCTTTCCATCAATTTCCAAAAACCCCAAAATACACCAGATCGTTTTCCTTTCAGCCCGGCGCCAGCGCCCGCGAGCGAAAGGTCCTGACAAGGGAAGGACGCCCAGGCAAGGTCAGCTTTTCCAGGGAGGACAGAAACATCTAGCTTCTCAATATCTCCAATGTGGAAATCTTGCTCTCCCCAATTTTCCACGTAAGACTTCGCTTTTTTTTCACTGATATCATTCGCAAAAAGGCAACGCCAATCCTCGGAAAGCGCAGCTCGCGCCATACCTCCGCCCGCAAAAAATTCATAATATGATGGTTTGGAATGCGACATTTTACGAATCACCATGAATAGAATTTCCACCATACACACTCAACGTAAGTTGGTGGCAAATATCAAACACAGTACAATTCGCGCACCAGATATAATGATCGCTTAATACGCACCTACTCCCCCGCCAAACTCGAGGGTTGTCCCGGTACGGACTGAGCGAGGAGCGCGTAGGCCTCCTCCCCTTCCATGGGCGCGCCGAAGATGTACCCTTGGGCGAACTCGCAGCCCATGGCGCGCAGGCGCCGGGCGGAAAGTTCCGTCTCTACACCTTCGGCGACGACCGTCATCGCAAGGTCGTGGCCAAGTTCAATGATCGAACGGGCGATTTTCACTGAGACCGGGTCATGGTCCATGGCTGCGACAAAGGACTTGTCGATTTTCAGGCAATCAAAATCGAACCTCTGCAGATGGCTGAGAGACGAGTAGCCCGTGCCGAAATCATCAAGGGCGAGGCCGGCGCCGGCGTCTTTTAGACGTTGCAACACATTGGCGGCTTCGTCCGGCCGCGCCATAATCTGGCTTTCAGTAAGCTCCACATGGAGCGCGCCGGCCGGCAGCGCCGCCGCCTTTACGGCCTCGGCCACATCGTTCTCAAAGCCTGAGGTCAAAAGCTGACGGCTGGAGATGTTGACGGCCATGAACAACTTGTCGAGCCCCGTGGCAGCACGCCAACGCGCAAGGTCCTCCGCCGCATGGAACAGGACAGCCCGGCCGATCGTGTTGATAACGCTCATCTCGTCGGCCATCGGAATAAATTCATCCGGAGACAAAAGACCTTTTTCCGGGTGTCGCCAGCGGATCAACGCTTCAAAGCCCGCAGGCGTTCCGTCGGCCAGACGGATGATGGGCTGATACCGCAGCTCCAGCTCTCCGCGCTCCAATGCGCGATTTAAATCCGCGCCCATGCCCATATCTTCCGCCGGATCGCCATGGTCGCCCCGGGAATAGAGCACGACGCGGCCGCGCCCCTCGGACTTGGCCGCTTTTGTCGCCGTCTCCGCCGCGTTCAACAAAGCCTCCGCCGACTGCCCAGGGCCGGAAGACATGGCGACGCCGATGGAGGCGGCGGGAAACACCTCGCGCCCATCAATTTGCAAGGGCTGTTCGATAAGGGCGAGGATCGCATCCGCGCGCGCTTGCAGGTCTTCGGCTTCCCCCTCAACGACCACAGCGAACTCATCGCCGGACAAACGCGCCGCCGTCTCCCCCGGGCGCAACGCGCCGGCGATGCGTCCGGCGAGAATTTTCAACAAGGTGTCGCCGCCGTCATGGCCAAGAGCGGCGTTCACCGCTTTGAACTTATCGAGATCAATCACCAACGCCGCTGCTCCCGAGGGGGCCGATGCGATGGCGTTTCCAAGAACCGCCAACGCGCCGGCGCGGCTTGCAAGGCCGGTGAGCGCATCTTTTGCGTCGGCAGGCTTCGGCGATGGAGCGTTGGCCGCCGTTGCAGACATCGACGGCGCGCCAAGAGCAGCCGGGCGCTGGACCGCCGCCTCTTCGACAAACGCCACCACCCGCTCAGGCCCGCCCGAAGCGCTCACCGCCCGCGCCCCGCGCATGCGCAAACGCCGGCGAAGGCCGTTCGGCGCAGCCACGGCGAATTCAAGATCGAAATCGCCATCGACCGATCGCGGCGTCCGACCTATGGCCGCATCAAAGGCGTCGACATCTTCCGCCAGAACGCGTTGGCGCCATCGATCGGCGGACTTCGGCGGGACGTCGGCGTCAAAGCCGAAAAGCGTTGCGGCGGCCGGCGCCGCATTCACCAGATCCGCCTCCCCGTTCCAATCCCAAACCCCGATGCCCGAATAATCCAGGATGGCCGCAAGCTGAGCATCCCCATTTTCAACGGGCTTGTCTTTGGAGGCTGAAGCCCCCCCGGCAGCCGTTGCAGCGGCGGCGGCCAAGGCCAGGCCCTCCGCTGGGGGCGCGTTTTCTTGCGGGTTGGTCTCATCGTCGCTCATCGTCAACGCCTCTTCCGCCCCCTCCAGCTGGGACACAGAGACAACGTGCAAGGGCTGCGCCGCACGCCCCGCGTCAGCGGCGTCATTGACGGCCTCATCGTCGCGACGAGACGACACGCGCGCTTCATCGGCCGGTTCAACCGGCGCGTTCGAGATTAAATCCGGCTCCGCCAGCGGCTCTACGGGCGGCTCTAACGGCGCTTTGTCGATGTCTGCCTTAATGTCTGCAGGCACGTCTGCCTGGTCGGCGACTGGTTCGGGTTGGAATTGAGGCTCAGGCTGGGTTTGAAAAGTTTGCGCCTCAGCCATCGCAGCGGCGGGTATGGCGGCGGCCGGCTCGTGGCGCGGCTCGGGCCTCGACGGCCCATGGGGCCGGGACGCAGGGGGGCCGGCGGCGAAAGCGGCGAAGGTCGCCGTCAAAGCGCCGGCGGCGAAAAGCAGAAACGGCGCCAGGTCGATCATCCAACCCGCAGCGCCGGTGGCGTTCGCCCAGGAAAAAAAGCCAAGCCCCCCGGCGGCGAACATCACGCCGGGCAGCGTTAATCTGGCGTGTATGTCTCCGGCGAAGGCCTCTGCGATGCAGATCAAAAGGGCGATAAACGCCGCGCCGATCAGAACGAAATTCATCGCCCCGGGCCAGTCAATAAAACCTGCAAAATGGGCGACGCCCAGCACGCCGGCGATGATCGCCCCCGCGGTCAAAACCCCGCCCCAGATCATATTCGCCCGGGCGGCGGGAATGGCGACGCCGATATGAATAAGGGCCGCGCCGCCCAAGAGCCCTTTTGCAAGGGATGTGAGATCGCGCTCGGGGAATGCGCTGAAAACGCCAAAGGATATCGCTGTAAAAAAAGCTGAAAAAACCAAAAAAGCAGCGGCCGTGGGCGCGACTCCTGCGGCGAAACCGCGGCGCGCAAAGGCGATGACAACCATGACGACGGCGCCCAAGATAAGCGCGCCCAGAACAAGCCACTGTCCCAGCGCCAGCGCCGCCTCCGGATCAACAGAACCGCTTTGTGCGCCTACGGAAGACTGCGCCACTGCGCTTTGGGAAAGGAAAAAGCCGAAACCGGCGCCGAGAATCGTTCTTAACGTCGTCGTACCGATAAAAGACATCACAGCCGCCAACAGGCCTCAATCATAGTTAATTTCGACCTTGACTTTAACCTTTAAGGTCGCCTTTGACCATGGCGAACAACAAATGATCTCGCCAGACGCCGTTTATTTTCAAATACTCGCGAGCGTAACCCTCCTGCGTAAAGCCGAGCTTGCGCAAAAGGCCTTCGGACGCTGCATTTTCCGGCAGACACGCGGCCTCCAATCTGTGGAGCTGCAATGTTCCGAAAACGAATGGTAGGAGCGTTGCAACCGCCGAACTGACATAGCCCTGACGCCGATGCGACGCGCCGACCCAGTAGCCGAGGGCGCACGCCCGCGCCACGCCGCGGCGGATGTTGGATAAGGTGACGCCGCCCACAAGCGCGCCGCCCTGCTCCTTAAAAATGAAAAACGGATGCGCCTCGTTATCGCGAATGTCCCTGGCGTAGCGGCGCAGGCGGCGGCGATATGCGGTGCGGGTGAGCTCGTCCCTGGTCCAGGCGGGCTCCCAGGGAACCAAAAAATCCCGGCTCTCCCCGCGCAGGCGCGCCCACGCCTCGAAATCCTCCATCGTCGGATAGCGCAGGACAACGCCATCCCCCTTCAGGGCCATGTCGTCGGCGAGGCCGCCGGAAAGGGTCTTCAAAAACGCCATAGCGTTATTTTTTGCGGGTGCGCCCCCGGAAGGCAAGCCCGCGGCGTCAAAAACAGCGGCCTTTATCGCGCACGCAACGCGTCGATCACCGCATAATCAAAAGCCGCCTCTCCGCCGCCTACGGCGGCCAGGGCCAGCGGCGCCGACAGGGCTTTTTCCGCACACGCCGCCACCGCAGCCGCGTCAACGGCGTCAATGCGATCAGCAAGATCAGGCAGGGGCGTCACGCGGCCGAACACATGGGTCTGCCCCGCTGCGGACTCGGCCCGAGCCGCAGGGCTTTCCTGGGACATCAGCAAAGCGGATTTCAATTGCGCACGGGCGCGATCCACCTCCGCCGCCTCAGGCCGTTCGGCCATGGCGCGGATCTCGTCAATGACGAGAGACGGGACCTCCCCCGCTCGTGCGGGATCGGCTCCGGCGTAAACCCCAAGGGCGCCGGCGTCGGCGTAAGGGTCGGCGTAGGCGTACACGGAATAGGCGAGCCCCCGCTCCTCCCGCACGGTTTGAAACAGACGGGACGACATGCCGCCGCCCAGAGCCTCGGCGAAGACGCGGGAGGCGTAATACAAAGGATCGGCGACGCCAAAACCTGGAAACGACAGGGCGAGATGCATCTGCTCAGATGTCCTGGCCGCGCTTCGCGCCCCGCCTTGGAACGTCGCCGCCACGCGCGCACCGCCATGCCCGGCGTGGGGCCAATCGGCGAAAACCGTTTCGGCTGCTTTTGCGAACGCCTCAGCGTCCACCGCGCCCGCCGCCGCCAAAACCAGATTATCTGCGCCGTAATGGCGCCCCATAAAGGCGGCGAGGCTGTCGGGCGTTTGCGCGCGGACGCTCTCCTGCGTACCAAGAATGGGCCTGCCCAGGGTGTGATCGCCCCAGGCGGCGGACTGCAAAAGATCGAAAACATAGTCCCCGGGCTCGTCCCGGGCCTCGCCGATCTCCTGAACGACGACGTCCTGCTCCCGGGCGAGATCGGCCTCGGCCAAAAGCGGCGCGCGCAATATGTCGCTCAGAAGATCAAGAGCAAGGTCGACATCGCCCTTTAGAACCCTGGCGTAATAGCCCGTACGCTCATAGCCTGTCGCAGCGTTCAAATGACCGCCAACGCTTTCGATCTCCTCGACGATCGCCCGGGCCGTCCGGCGGCGCGTGCCCTTGAAGGCCATATGCTCAAGAAGGTGCGCAATCCCATGCTCTTCAGGCCGCTCCACCCTGGCGCCGGCGCCCGCCCACACGCCGAGGGCTACGCTCTCAAGGCCCGGCATCGGATCGACGACAAGGCGCAGGCCGTTTTTAAGTTTTATTTCTTGCACGGACATTAGAGTTTCACTTGCTGGACTATTGCGCCACCGCCGTATGCGGAAGGTCAAACTGAAGCTCCGCGAGACGCGCATAGAGCCCGCCTTTTTCCACAAGCTCGGCGTGGACGCCTTCGTCGACGATACGCCCTTCCTCCATGACGACGATGCGATCGGCTTTTAAAACGGTGGCGAGGCGATGGGCGATGACAAGGGTCGTTCGCCCTTCAGCAATGTCGTCGAAGGCGTCCTGGATCGCCCGCTCGCTTTCAGCATCAAGGGCGCTGGTCGCCTCGTCCAAGAGCAGAACCGGAGCGTCGCGCAGGATCGCCCGGGCGATGGCGATACGCTGGCGCTGGCCGCCGGACAAGGTGGCCGCCCGCTCCCCAAGGTCCGTGTCGTAGCCTTCAGGCAGCTCCGAGAGAAACCCGTCGGCCATCGCCGCCCGGGCAGCAGCCTGGGCCTCCGCCTTGCTGGCGTCGAGGCGGCCGAAACGAATATTGTCCAGGGCGGAGCCGGAGAATAAAGGCGCAGACTGCTGCACCACGGACAAGCGGCCGCGCACCTCCTCCGGCGCAACATCGCGCAAATCAACGCCGTCGAGGCGCACCGTTCCGCTCTGGGGTTCGTAAAACCGCAACAGCATTTGGAACACGGTGCTTTTGCCGGCGCCCGACGGACCCACAAGCGCCACCGTCTCTCCCGGGGCGACATGCAAGGAGAAGTCTTTCAAGGCCTGCATATCGGCGCGGGCGGGATAGGCGAAAGACACATTGTCGAAGGCGACGGCCCCCTTGATGGCCGGAGGCAGCACGACGGGATGCGCGGGCGCCGCGATCTCCGGCGTTTCAGCCAACAGTTCCGCCAGACGCTCCGAAGCGCCGGCGGCGCGTAAAAGATCCGTCCACACCTCCGTAAGAAAGCCCGCGCCGCTGGCGACGATGGTGGCGAGCATGACGAATTGCAGCAACGCCCCCGGGCTCATGGCGCCGGAGGTCACCTGGGTCGCGCCGAACCACAGAACGGAGATAACGCCGCCGAACGCGAAGGTGTACAAAAGGCCAGACATCACAGCGCGCACAAGAATGCGGCGCATAGAGACTTTGTAGGCGTCCTCCACGGCCGATGAAAAACGGGCGCTATCATGGGCCTCCCGCGTGAAGGCCTGGACCGTCTCCACCGCGGCGAGGCTTTCCCCGGCGTAGGCGCTGACGTCGGCGACCTTGTCCTGGGCCTCCCTTGAAAGACGGCGCAGGCGGCGGCCGAAAAACAGGACGGGCCCCAACATCAAAGGGGTCAGGACGAAAATCATCAAAGTGAGTTTCCAGCTGACGACCGCCATGATGATAAGCGCGCCGAACATGTTGATGGCGGTGCGCACAGCGATGGACGCGCTGGAGCCGACGACCGTCTGAATAAGCGTCGTATCCGTGGTGAGACGGGACAAAACCTCGCCGGTGCGGGTCCGCTGGAAAAACGCCGGAGACAATTTTAAAATGTGGGCGTAAACGGCGCCGCGAATGTCGGCGACGACCCGCTCGCCGATCAGCGACATAAAGTAAAAACGCACAGCACCGGTCACCGCCATCAACAACGCCATGCCTATGCCCAGCGCGAAGTAGACGCTGAGGGACCCGCCGAAGCGCTCCGAAAAGCCAGCGCAATATTGCGGCCCCGCGTCTGTCGCGGCGAACCCGCAATCGATCACGAGACGGCCGGAGGCCGTGAGCGCCAGCATCGACGCGGAGGCCAGCAGCAGGAACAGGACGGCAAGCGCGATCAATCCCTTGTAGGGGGCGAGGAAGGGGGCGAGCTTGCGCAAAGGCTGAAGACGGCCCACGGACTTGCGGTGAGCCATGTCGCGCTCTAGCGCCGACGCGAACGCTGCGCCGCGTCCGCGGCTATCATCGACGAAACTGTCACTGGGATCGGACATAGCGGCCTATGTACGCACGTTTTTGCAGAGCGCAACCCGTTCGAAACATTATTTATCTTGCCATATCGTCCTGCGGCGCCTATAAGCCGCGTTCGATTTTAATTTGAGGCTGCAGCATAAAAAGCGCGGCCGGATGCACGAGACGCGACATGAAAAAAGACATTCACCCCGACTACCACGTTATCAACGTGGTCATGACGGACGGAACGACCTTCCAAACGCGCTCCACCTATGGGTCCGAGGGCGACACGTTGAACCTCGACATCGACCCGACGTCCCACCCGGCCTGGACGGGCGGCCCGTCTCAGGTTCTCGATCGCGGTCAGGTCAGCAAGTTTAACAAGAAATTCGGTCAGTTCGGCTTGAAGAAATAAGCCCTTTCAGACTTTGAAGTATTTAAAGCCCCGCTTGCCCGGCGGGGCTTTTTGTTTGCCGATAAAGGCGCCCTTCGTCCTCATCCGCCAAATGGCGTTACAGCGCGAATCAAAAGCGTTTCCAGGCGAAGTGCGTGCGGTGCGGTTCGCCGCACGAAAAGCGCGCATAAATAAGGATTGAAAGCGATAGAATGATCCCAATTGATCCAAGATCGCTTGAGATGCTTTTCGCCGCGCCGGGTTTACGAAAAACCGGCGCGCTCAATCTCGATACGCTCTAAGAGCTGCGAAAAGCGTTTTGCAAAGCAGCGATTTGCCTGGCGACTTCGCTGCCGCCGGATGCCTGTGAATGTGAAGCGTCGGTGTAGAGTTTTTCATCCATACGGGACACGCGGCCATAGAGCCGCTCGCTCCGCTCCAGCAAATCCCGCAAAATAAGGGGCAATTTCTCGAAATGCTGCGGCGCGATCGGTTCGCCTTTTTCCTTCAGGCCGAGACGATACTTTTCCGCCGCCGCATCTTCACGGGAGATCTCCCCCTCCCGAACGGCCCGCTGCACCAGCAACCAGGACGCCACCTGCATTAACCGGGTCGTTAACCGCATGCTTTCGCCGGCGTAGGCAAGCGCTGCGCCGCGGTCGAGATCGCGGGCGTCCCGCCGGCCTTCCCCGTCGAGATAGGCCGCCGTCTCCTCCACAAGGGCCATGCCCTCTTTAAACGTGCGATCGAACACCTCAGAGCCGACAAAGCTTTCTGCACCTGCGGCGTCCTGGATCGCCCCCTCTGCGATTTCACCCTCTCGTTCCATTCCTGTACGCTGCTCCGTCTGCCATAACGCTGATCGGGCACACTGACGTCCTAAAAGCGTTGGGGCAAGTTACAATTGAGTATAATAGCCCTACTCAGCAAGCCCTATGCCAGCCAAAACCGCAGACAAATGTAAAAGATCAAGGATTTCCAATAGATGCGTCGCTGGCGTTGACGGCTGCCGGGCCGGCTGGGTCGCGGTGTTGCTTTATGGGAACAACGCAGTCGATGTTGTTATGGTTAATGCGTTTGCAGAGCTTCTTCAAAACCATCTCGCCGCAGCCGACGCGATCGCCGTCGATATGCCGATCGGGTTGGCGACACGCGGCCGGCGCGGCTGCGACGCCCTGGCGCGCAAGGCCCTTGGCCGGGGGCGCTCCTCCAGTGTTTTTGCAGCCCCGCGCCGCGGCATGCTCGCCTGCGCCACCTATGAGGAGGCGAACGCCTTCGGCAAAGCTCAAGGGGCCGACGCTGGCGGCGGTTTGTCGAAACAGGCCTGGCACATTTTGCCGAAAATACGGGAAGTCGATGAGGCTATTCAGCCCTCGGATCAAATGCGCATTTTTGAAGCCCATCCGGAAGCAGCGTTCCTGCGCCTTGGCGAAGGCGTTCCGCCTCCGAAGAAAACGCCGGAGGGGCGACAGGCGCGAATCGGCATTTTGACGAACCACGGCCTTGACGCCAAAGCGATCTTACAAAAACTGGGCGACGCAAAAGGCGTTGCGACGGACGATGCGCTCGACGCCGCAGCGCTGGCGCTCACCGCACGAGATCGTCTTTCAGGGACGGCCAAACGTTATTCCGACGAGATCCGGGACGCCCGCGGCCTCGTTATGGAGATTTGGGGCTAACCCCGGCGCGCCGTTCAGATATTAAAGACGCTTTCAGCCGCCGCACGGCTCGATTGGCGGCTGCCGATGGCGGCCTCGCAGCGGGCGATTTCAGCTTTCATGGCCGCAATGCGCGCCTCAAGATCCTCAACGGAAAGCGCGTCGAGGTCCTGTTTTTCAAGCCCCTTCAGCTCCAAATCCAACGGCGCTTTGGGCGTCAGATCGTCATCCATGCCGTCCCTTCCTCCCATAGGAGGCGTCGACGTTGCACGCGCCGGCCGCCTCGCCTATTCACTTGGGGAACATATTGGCGCAAAAAAAGCGTCGGCATCAAGAGCAATGGGGGGAGCCATGTCCGCGCCTGAAAAGATGACCGCCATTGAGATCTCCAAGCCTGGAGGCCCTGAGGTTCTGCGCCCTGTCAAGATGGCGACGCCGCGCCCCGGGGACGGTCAAGTGCTCATCGAAGTCGCGGCGGCGGGCGTGAACCGCCCTGATGCGATTCAACGCCTCGGCCTTTACCCGGCGCCGCCCGGCGCGCCGGACACGCCGGGCCTGGAGGTCGCCGGAACGGTCGTAGCGGTCGGCGAGAGCGTCGACGGGCTCGCCGCAGGGGACAGTGTGTGCGCCCTCGTCGCCGGGGGCGGCTATGCGGAGTATTGCCTTGTCGACGCCCCCCTCGCCCTGCCTGTCCCGAAGGGGTTCAGCCTTCTTCAGGCCGCCTCGTTGCCAGAAACCTATTTTACGGTGTGGACGAACGTATTTGAAGACGCAAAACTCGCCAGCGGCGAAACGCTGCTCGTCCATGGCGGAACAAGCGGCATCGGCGTCGCCGCCATTCAACTGGCCAAAGCCTTCGGCGCCAAGGTTTTCACAACCTGCGGCGCGGAAGAAAAGTGCGCTGCGGCCAAAACCCTCGGCGCGGATCTGGCTATAAATTATCGTACGGAGGATTTTCGCGACATCGTGAAAGACGCCGGCGGCGTCGACGTTGTCCTGGACATGGTCGGCGGCGATTATCTGCCGCGCAACCTGTCCTGTTTGAAGCCGAAAGGACGACACGTCAGCATCGCCTTTCTGAACGGCTCTCAAACGGAAATCGACTTCATGCCGGTGATGCTGAAGCGGTTGCGGCTGTCCGGCTCCACATTGCGCGCCCGGCCGCTTCCCGAAAAAGCCGCGATCGCCGCCGCACTGCGGGAAAAAGTATGGCCGCTGTTCGAAACAGGGGCCTTAAAGCCGGTTATAGATGCAACATTCCCCCTGGCCGAGGCGGCGAACGCCCATGCCCGTCTTGAGACGAGCGCCCACGTCGGCAAAATCATGCTTGAACCCTAAAGCCGGTTGCGCGTGACATGGATCAGACGAAGGCCGTCTCACGCGCTCAAGACAAAGATTCCAGAGCCGTTTGCCGATGCATGACATAGGCGAACAGTTCTAGAGACGCCCCCAACTTAGCGCAAAAAGTGCGCAATACGCGCTTGCGATGTTTTTTAAGATCTCATCTTGGAGATCCCGGACGAACAACGTATATGTGTGTGCGAGTGAGAGAAACGCTGCGGCGCTCTCAAACGCTTTCCCCGAAAATCCGGCGGTCAGCGCGCTCTTGCGGAAACGCAGGGCGGAGGGCGCTCTTATTTGATGCTAACGGAGACAACGATAATGGCCCAACAACAGCCCCTTATGCCGAAGGCGACCGCCGTCTGGCTGATCGACAACACATCCCTGACATTCGATCAGATAGCGGATTTTTGCATTCTTCACCCCCTGGAGGTGAAGGGCATCGCCGACGGCGACGTGGCGGCGGGGGTGCGAGGCCTTGACCCTGTAACGAATGGCCAGCTGACGCGTGAGGAAATCGAAAAAGCCGAAGCGGACGATACACACAAAATGACGCTGTTGAAGCCGAAACATCAGACGCCTGAAAAACCGCGCAAGGGCGCGAAATATACGCCGCTGTCAAAGCGCCAGGAACGGCCGAACGCCATTTTGTGGATGGTGCGCAACCATCCGGAGGTGCCTGCGTCGCAAATCGCGAAACTTCTCGGAACGACGAAACCGACCATCGAAGCCATTCGTGACCGCACGCACTGGAACATGGCGAACATTCAGCCCCAGGACCCGGTAGGTCTTGGCCTGTGCAAACAAAGCGAACTTGACATGGTGGTGCGCAAAGCGGCGGCGAAGAAGGCAAAGCTTGGCGAAACTGCGCCAGCCGAAGGCCCGACCTTACAGACAGCTGAAGAAACACTCGCCCCGCAAACGCCGGCCGAACCGGAAGATCCGTTCGCCAGCTTCACCTCCACGCCAGCGCCCGAAGACGACAAAGAAGAAGTCTACGACGCCGACAAGGTGTTCGGGTCTCTTAACGACGGCGGCGAGGATGCTGAAAA
Organism: Pseudomonadota bacterium; assembly: GCA_039183635.1. Classification (GTDB taxonomy): domain Bacteria; phylum Pseudomonadota; class Alphaproteobacteria; order Caulobacterales; family Parvularculaceae; genus JBCDBL01. The sequence continues at coordinate 8,299 of JBCDBL010000061.1, read as the reverse complement.
AGCAGAGTGATTCACTCTGCCTTTTCGGCGAGATAATTCAGCGCCAACCGTCCGCCTTCCACATAAATACATTGGCCGGTGACATAGCTCGCCTCCTCGGAGGCGAGGAAAAAAACCACGCCCGCCACTTCTTCAGGATCGCCAATCCGGCCAAGGGGCGTGCGGGACAGGACTTTGGTATGTTCGTCCGCGTCAGCGGCCTGCACGGGTTCGATATCGGTTTTAATGGAGCCAGGCGCAACGGCGTTCACGCGAACGCCCACCGGCGCAAGGGCGAGGGCCATCGCCTTGGTCAACTGATTAAGACCACCCTTGGAGGCGGCGTAGACCACCGCGTCAGACCCCGTCGCCACCGCCTGGACCGATGATAAGTTGATAATGGCGTAGCGTCCGGGCGCGGGAGGCTCGTTCGCCCTGTCGATTTGCGCCTCCATCTGTTTTGCAGCGGCCTGGGACATGAGGAACGGCGCTTTCAGATTCGCGCGTAAAACCCGGTCGTAATCTTCTTCGCTGGTGTCCAGCACCTCGCCCGCATGATACACGCCGACGGCGTTGACAAGCACGTCAACGCGTCCGAACGCGTCAAGGGCCCGAGCCATAACATTGTGCACGCACAGGCGATCGGCGACGTCTGCGTTCACGTAAACGGCCTCACCGCCCTTGGTGATGATATCCTCCACCAGGGCCTCGCCCTCTTCGGTTTTAATGTCGACGATGACGACGTTGTCGCCGGCTTTGGCGAACCGGCGCGCGCAGGCCTTTCCAATGCCGCCGGCGCCGCCGGTGATGATGACTGTCCGCGCTGCGGCCATGGCGTTCCGCCTTTCGCAAGGTTGCGATCTTCAAAACCGCTTACATCGCGCCGCCCGTGCGCAGTTTCAAGAAAAAATCGCTTCGCGGGCCTTATAGCTTCAATCGATTGATCGAAACCGCCGGAAGCGCCAGAGGTTTTGTCGGTTGCATCGCGTCTTAAGAATAAGACCGTCCTACTTAGTCGTGCGACGCTTTAAGCAACGCCGATGCGCGGCGGGCCGCCCTCATCGGCGCGGCTCGGCCCGAAAGAGTTGTCCAAGGTTTTGCTGGATTCCTCGGCGAGCTGGATCGCATCGGTAAGCAGGTTCAAAATCCGCATGTTGTTGGCGAGCACTTGCTGGGCCTGGGGCGAATGATCGCCGGTGATTTTCGTGCAGCGATTTATGATCTCGCCGCGCAGAACGTCGAGTATCGCTTCCAGCTTCAAGCCGCCTGGGTTTTCGTCGGATACAAGGTACCGGGTCATGGGCGCCCGCTCCTTTGCTGTTTCACACGGGCAACAGCATAGAAAACAGACGGTTAACGGGCCGTTGCCGCCAAAATTTTAGAATGAAGTCCAAAAAACTGTCGACCTGCGCCAAAAGCGGAGGTTTGGAATGCTTTGCTTTGGACCGTGCAAAGCGGTCTGGGGTCACGGCGCGCCTGGCGTTCCTCTGCGCCGCTACGTTAAAGCCTTTCCAGACCAGGTGTGTACGGTTGGCTGTCCGCAAATGCGAAAAAACAAAGACTTAAAGCGTCTGCCTGCTTCCGATTGAACAGGAGACGCTTTAGGCAGGAAAAGCGCCAAACAAGCTTGCTATAAATGGCGAAAGCGCCCCCATTTGCATGAAGGGCGCTTTCAAGATTTTATGCGTGAAATCGTCAATTTAAATTGTGACTTCGCATAAGCTCTTCTATTTCATCTCTAATTCGGAGTTTACGGCGCTTTAGCTCTAGGACTTTAAACTCATCAAAACCGGGGTGTCGCATTTCGTTAGAGATCGCTTGTTCAAGTTCAGTGTGGCGTTGATCGAGATTTTCCAAACGAGCTGCTACGGCCATTGGCGCCTCCTTGGTTAAGTGCGATAAAAGTACAACACACAAATTTTCTTTTGTCACCCATTGATCCGCACGACGTGCGCATCATCTTTAAGGACTGTTGTGACCACATCCGCGAAAAGAATAATTGTCGGAATCACAGGCGCTTCCGGCGTCGTCTACGGCGTTCGGCTTCTCGATCGCCTGTCAGCTGCAGGCGTCGAAGCCCACCTCGTCGTCTCAAAGGCGGCGGAAATGACCCTTGCCTACGAGCTTGAGATGAAAGCGAGCGATGTCGCGGCCAAGGCTTTCGCACGCTACGCCATCGGCGATGTCGGGGCGCCGATCTCTTCAGGCAGTTTCAAAACCCTTGGCATGGTGATCGCCCCATGCTCCGTGCGGACTATGTCGGAAATCGCGAGCGGGGTGACGACCTCTCTGCTCACCCGGGCGGCGGACGTTGTGTTGAAGGAACGACGACGTCTTGTGCTCATGGTGCGGGAGACGCCGCTCCATACCGGCCATTTGCGCAGCATGACAGCGCTGTCTGAAATGGGCGCCATCGTTGCGCCGCCCTTGCCGGCGTTTTACGTCGAACCGAAAACCGTCGACGACATCATAGACCAAAGCGTCGGGCGTGTGCTTGACCTGTTCGACATCGAAGCAGACGGCGTTAAACGCTGGGGGGAGGACTTGGAAAAAGGACGGCGTCGGAATAATAATAGCGGCGAACAGGGCGAACAGGCGTGAGCGCAGAAACTTTCTGGAACTGGTCCGTACGGATCTATAAAACACCAGAGCTTGCGCCGCTATTGGAGCAGCTTCAGGATGACTACGCCCTCGACGTTAACCTCATCTTGTGGTGCGCCTGGGCGGGAGACTGCGGCGTCATATTGCCGAGCCTGTCGATCCGCAAAGCCTATGACATATCGCAAAGATGGGCGGCGGAGGTAAGCGGCCCTTTGCGCACCGCGCGCCGGGCCTTGAAGACGCCGCCGCGTCAAGCAGAGCCCGAGGCGGCGGCCGCCTTGCGCGAAAACGTCAAGGCTATGGAGCTCGAAGCCGAGCGGATACAACAAAACATCCTTGAGGCCCTCGCCGAAGACGCAGAACCTGTTCGAGAACTCGAGCCTAAAACCGCAGCCCGGCGTAACCTTGCCGAATACGCCGCCCTCGCCCGGGTGACGGAGAAACCGGGTTTTTCGACATCAGACTTGCAAAAGACCCTTGACCTCATCTATCCGGGCTAGCGAGCAGGCCGGGATAAGGATGAGATAATGTCGAACGACACCCCGCCGGAAAGCATCGAAAAACCGTTCGGTGCGGCGAACGACGAAGCGCGGCTCATGAAACTTGAGGCGCTAAAGCACGAACACCAAGACCTCGATGCGGCGATCGTCTCGCTACAGGAAACGGCGCCTTACGATCAACTGACCCTGATGCGGCTGAAAAAGCGCAAGCTGTCCATTAAAGATGAAATCACAAAACTGCAGGATGACGTAACGCCCGACATCATCGCTTAGAGCGCGTTGCAGGCGATGCGGATCCAACGAAGGTCGTCTCACGCGCTCAACACAAAGACTCTCGACCAATTTCCGTTCAATCCGTATCGCAGAATTGCTTCAGGTCTTTGTTTTGTTGCATTTTATCACAGCAAGCCGAAATGAACGGCGCCTTCTTTTGAAAATGCACTCTATACGGATGGGTTTTCCTTACGCGCACGCTTTTGCTCGTACATCGCCCTGTCGGCAGCGTCGAGAGCGTCCGCCACCGTCTGGCCCTTGTGAAGAGTAAGCGCGCCAACGGCCGCGCCCACAGAAACGGTCTGTCCGCGCCAATCAAGGACGCTTTCATCGATAACGGCGGCGAGTTGCCGGGCTTTCGCCTCGGCGGCGTCATCTCCGGTGTGGGCCAGAATGACGCCGAATTCATCGCCGCCAAGACGGCCCACTGCGTCGGAGCCACGAACGTTTTTCACCAGAAGTTCGCCGATATGCTCCAACACCGCATCGCCGGCGGCGTGGCCGTGGGTGTCGTTCACGTCCTTAAAGTCATTGAGATCAATATAAATTAAGCTCGCCGTCTCATTGTAACGCTCCACAAGCGCCATAACCCGGGTCAGTTCCCGGACAAAAGCGCGACGATTGTACAACGGCAGCAACGGGTCGCGGTCGGCAAGCTGCTCCAGCTCAACGATGCGTTTCGATGTGGTCTCAAGCTCCTGGCGCAGGCGGTCCACTTCCGCCATAAGCGTCATGATGGCTTCCCGGACTTTGGGGGTCATCTCCGCTTCAGACAGTCCCATGACGGAAGCCGTGTCGGCGATATCGCGCACCGCCGCAGCGCCGCCGGCGGATTGATATGCTTTCACGCCGGCCGTCGCGCCGACTCGCGCAGCGGGGCGCGCCGGAGCGGTGGGTTTTGAATCGCCGACTTTCATAGCTACCCCGAAACAAATCGCGGCGCAGGCCGCGTTAGAGTTGTATAGTCTCGCCGCAACACGGTTAATTTTTTAAAAAGGCGAGAGCGCCCTTACTCTTGAATTGCGCAGCGGAACCAAAGTTTTACGCGCCTCTGTTTAGACCAACGTCGCTTCGATCAGGATCGTCACGTTGCTCTAATTCTTTGTTTTCGCCCATTTTCAGACTGCGAACCGGTGTCCGCTCGTTCTGGAAACGCTTTAGTATCGGCGCAGGAGAACAAAAGCGCAAACCAGTGCGCGCGCCAAGGGCTTTCCCGTTATTGGTGTTTTACGCACCATGTTGAAACGCTGCAAATATTGAAAAACAGCCCCCTTCCCGCGCTTCAGCACGACGGGCCAAAGGACCCCCTCGATCCGATCTTGCGCGCGCGCGCGCCGCCAGTATACTCCCCGGCTTTCTCGCGCATAGGATGCGCCGTTCAAAAGAGGGCTCTCGCAATGGCCGGCGACGCCGACCTGTCTCAAACCTCCCCCCTTATAGGCGTCATCATGGGCAGCCAGTCGGACTGGCCGATCATGAAGCACGCCGCAGACACGCTGACAACGCTTGCCGTCCCCCATGAAACCCGCATCGTTTCAGCCCATAGAACGCCGAAGCGGCTGTACGAGTACGCTGAAACCGCCGCCGGGCGGGGCTTAAAGGCCGTGATCGCCGGCGCCGGCGGCGCCGCCCATTTGCCAGGCATGACCGCATCGATGACGCGTTTGCCGGTGTTCGGCGTGCCAATCCAAAGCAAGGCTCTGAACGGGATCGACAGCCTTCTGTCCATCGCCCAGATGCCGGCCGGCGTGCCCGTGGGAACCCTCGCCATCGGCAAAGTCGGAGCGGTGAACGCCGCCCTCCTCGCCGCAGCGTGCCTCGCCGCTTTCGATACGGACCTCGCTGCGCGGCTTGACGCATGGCGCGCGGCGCAAACCGACGCGATCGCAGATGCGCCCCGGGACGACGACTAATGCCGCACGATGACGCGCTATCGCCGCCGCTGGTCCCGCCCGGCGGCGCCGTCGGCGTTCTCGGCGGCGGACAGCTCGGCCGCATGCTGGCCGGCGCCGCCGCGCAGCTTGGCTTAAAAACAATTATTTATGCGCCGGAGACGGACAGTCCGGCTGCAGACTGTGCGGCGGACACGATATTCGCAGCATATGACGACGAAGTCGCGCTGAAGCGCTTCGCCGAAAGCGTTGACGTCGTCACGCTGGAGTTTGAAAACGTACCCGTCAAAACGTTGAAAACCTTGGAACGCTTCGGCGCGATCGTCGCTCCCGGCCCGAAGGCCCTGGAGGCGGCGCAAGACCGTGCGGCGGAGAAGACGCTGTTCCAATCCCTTGGCGCTGCGACCGCCCCCTGGCGTCTTGTCGATAACCTGGAGGATCTCAACGCCGCATTACGCGATATCGGTACGCCGTCGATCCTGAAAACCCGGCGTTTCGGCTATGACGGCAAGGGCCAGGCGCGGCTCGACGAAGAGACGGAGCCCGCTTCCGCCTGGGCGGCCGTCGGCGCGTCGCCCGCGATTCTTGAAGGTTTCGTCGACTTCGAGATGGAAATCTCCGTGATCGCAGCGCGTGGCCGCGACGGCGCCGTCGCTGTCTACGACATGCCGCGCAATATCCATGCAGACGGCATACTGCAAAAATCCATCGTTCCTGGCGGGCGACTTAAAGACGCCGAATCAGCAGCCCGCGACATCGCCCAAAAAACCCTGGCGGCCCTCGATTATATCGGCGTCCTCGCCATTGAGTTTTTCGTTGCGAAGGAAGGCGGACTGATCGTCAACGAATTTGCGCCGCGCGTACACAATACAGGACATTGGACCCTTGACGCCTGCGCCGTCAGTCAGTTCCAGCAGCATATCCGCGCCGTATGCGGCTGGCCGTTGGGCGCCCCTTCCCGCTTCGCCGATGCGGAGATGGAAAATCTAATCGGCGCACAAGCAGACCAATGGCGGAACCTGGCGGCGCAGCCCGACGCCGCGCTGCATCTTTACGGCAAGGCGGAGGCGCGGCCGGGTCGAAAAATGGGGCATATCACGCGCCTTGCGCCCCTCGGCTCAAAAACTCAGACGAATTGACATTTGTCGGCGCACGTCGTCATGCGTCGACATAAGTTTGCGTATGTCGATACGTGGAGAGGACCCAAGAGCTATGTTGAACGAACCCTTGATCACCGTGCGAGAGGCCGCTGAACGTCTGCGCGTACGTGAAAGCACGGTGCGAAGCTGGATTCGCGCCAAAGAGTTGCGTGCGATCAAATTCGGCCGCGAATGGCGCATCACCGGCCCGGATTTAATGCGGTTTTTGAACGAAAGGGCGAATGTGGCCGCAGCGGAATAACGCTACTTTTCAAACCCAAAATGCGGATATCGCAGCCGCGCCAAAGCGCCAAGCGGCGCGGTAAGGTTTATATTGGCTTTTCGCACACGCGCTTTGGCCTTTTCAAACCCCATGACATTTTCAATTCGCGCGTCGAGGAACGCCCAGGTCCTCTCGCATGCGGGACTTTCATCGCCAAACCAAGTTATAAGGGTTGAGGCGTAAACACCTGAAAGTATGAGGCGTTTGCTGTAGTAGTTAACATCTAAGGACGTGTCGCCCATGGCGCGCCATATGGTGTCCGCCGTCCGCGCCGTCAAAGCGGCGCCGAGCGCGGCGGCATGGGGCAGCGCAAGATAAAAGCCCGCACGCCGGGCCGCCTCCTTCTCGCCCGCCATGACCTCGATACGCGCGCGTATGGCGAATCGCACCTTGTCGCGCACTTTCATCGCCGCAAAATCCGTCGCAGAGATCGCCGCCAACATGTCGTTGTCGCGGCATTCAGCGTAATAGCGCAGCGCATCCCTTACGCCGCGTGGGAAGGCAAGTTCCATCGCCCCTGCATCGATCTTGAGAGATTTCGCTGCGGATTGGAGGGTTTGATCCGACCAACCGTCGAAGGCGGCTTCGTTCAGAACCGCCTCAAGAGTTTTTTCCCGCACAGCTTCAAACCCATCGTCGGGGCGCGGCTTATTCATGTCATTTCTCCAGTTCCATCCTCAAAAAACATATTCGTTTGGCCGTTAAAAAGCGAGTGGACATGAACGCGCGGTTTTGTTAGACAGCGCCTTTAATCCGGCGTTGAATAAGCGTTGGGTGAATTACGTATTGACTGACGAGCCTGCGCCGGAGCGAGACCGGCGTTTTTTGATGAGGAGGCCCTGACCATCGTTCAGATCGTAGTCCGCGACAATAATGTCGACCAGGCCTTGCGCGCGCTGAAGAAGAAGATGCAGCGCGAAGGTACGTTCCGGGAAATGAAGCGCCGGAAATTTTATGAAAAGCCCTCTGAAAAACGCGCCCGCCAGAAAGCTGAGGCCGTCCGTCGCGCGCGCAAACTGATGCGCAAGCGCATGCAGCGTGAAGGCTTGATTTAGCGCCGCTATCCCCTCAAAAGCGTATGGGCGGCCTGTAATTCCAGTATTTGTCACAATTTCAATATTGCGGGCAGTACGCAAACCGCGCCATAAAGGCTTTTGAATTCGGATCTGGAGATAGGGGTAAATTTACAATGACCGCATCACTTAAACGCACATTCGTTCTCGCCGCAGCCTCTATCGTTGCTTTAGTCGGCCTGTCGGCATGTGAGACCATTAAAGGCATCGGCCGGGATATCGAAAACACTGGCGAGGCTATTGAAGGCGCTGTCAATTAGCCGCAGATACAGAGATATTTTCCAAAAGTTTTTCGGCCGCCTTATGGGCGGCCGTTTGCATTTGACCTTCCAGTTTACGCCAGTTCGGATTTTAGACGAAATGGAGCGCAGGTCCGTCGTCAGCGTGTCCGATAGACCCGTCTTGCGTCCGGTACGGTTCAATATGAAGGCGACAAACGTCCTAGGTGTTTAGTCCCGGGAAGTGATGGATTGTATTATCGTAGAATCGTTCCGGCTCTTCGGTCCAGCGTTTCGTGACGTATTCGAACGGCGTCAGACCGCGTAACGTCTTCAGTCTC
>JBCDBL010000060.1:0-25365 GCA_039183635.1 Pseudomonadota bacterium | reverse complement strand
TGACGGCCTCATCCCCAGGAAAAGACTGGCCTACATGGGCTTTAAGCCGGTTTCCGGCTTAAAGCCCATGGCGAGAAAAAACCGTCTCGGACAGCAACAGCGCGTCTTGATACGGACAACCTATGGAAAGCCCGCAGCTAGCTCTCGACCTTGAACGTCAGGCCGGCGTTCGTCTGTAAACGATGGACAAGAGGATGACCGAGCGCCGCCGCCGGCGTCCACAGCCCGCCCTTTGTGGCCGTGTTCTCCGCCAACGTTATGGCGGCCTCTGCGATCATTTTCGACGTCGAGCCATAACCTGGGTCCTCATCGGCGGCGACGCTGGCGACGACTGTGCGGCCGTCCTTGGCGAGCCCCACAAACATCGCGTCGTAGTACCCGGCGTCGCGGGACGCCTTATCCGGCCCCTCTCCCGGTTTCGGCGCATCGGGGCCGAGCATGGCGCCGCCCGCCTCGCCGGCGGCCTTGGCGAACGCCTCGCCCTCGTCGCCGGGTCCTGTCAGCATCATCTCGTCGTAAACGAAATCCGTTCCATACGGATGGCCCATAAGGAAATTCGATCGATGAATATTACGCGTATTGATCACAGCCATGACGAACGGCCCCGCCCAGCTGTTCAGCGCCTCATCAAACTCCGGCTTGTCGCCTTTGGGCTGCTCCGGCCCCTCGAACCCCGGCGTCAGGGCGAAGGGATTGCGCAACGCTTCGATCACCGAAGGGTCTTCGCCCGCAGCCGCCATGGTCGCCTGAAAGCTCGCCGCCGTGCCGCCGGAAAACTCCCCGCGCATTTTGCGCATGCGGCCCTTCACCCGGGGAACAGGTCCGCCGAGTTTGTCCCGCGCCGCGTCCTGGAGGTAGTAAACGCCCAAATCGAAGGGAATGGAATCGAAGCCGCAGGAAAAGACGATGCGCGCGCCGCTGTCCTCGGCGGCGGCCTGGTGCTGATCGATCATCTTCGCCATCCAGGCCGGCTCGCCGCATAAGTCGACATAATCCGTCCCCGTTTCAACGCACGCCGCCACAAGAGGCCCGCTGTATAGCTGGTAAGGGCCGACGGTCGTCAAAACAACCTTGGTGCGCTCGACCATGGCCTTCAAGGACGCAGGATCATTGGCGTCGGCGACGACAAGCGGCGTGTCGGCCGGCGCGCCGATTTCATCTCGCACGGCGGCCAGTTTGTCGGCGCTGCGTCCCGCCATCGCCCATTTGACGTCGCCGCCGACGCCGTACTTTTGCGACAAATACTCTGCGACCAGGCGGCCGGTGAAGCCGCTTGCGCCATAAACGACGACATCGAATTCAGCGGAAGGTTTCATGGGGGCTCTCCTTGCTTTGGGGGACTTCAGGAGAGTCTAGGCCCCGATGCGGCGAAGTCCATGATAAGACGCAGCCGAGCCCCTAAAAGAGGTCATCGGGAGGAAAAGTCAGGCCCCTTGAGGGGCGCCCTCGCCTTTCACCTTAGCCCAATCCCTTTTCACACCGGTCGCCATCAGGAACGGCGAGGCGATAAAGACGGAGGAATAAGTGCCGATGACAACGCCCCAGATCATGGCGGCCGTAAAGCCGGAAAGCGCGGCGCCGCCGAGGATGAACAAGGCGATCAGGGCGAGCAACGTCGTCAAGGACGTCATCAAGGTGCGCGACAGGGTCTCGTTGATGGAAATGTCGAGCAGCTCCGCCAACGGCTTTTTCTTGTACTTGCGCAAATTCTCCCGCACGCGGTCATAGACGACCACGGTGTCGTTCATGGAATAGCCGACGATGGTGAGGATGGCGGCGATGATGTTGATGTTGAATTCAAGCTGCGTCACGCAGAAAAATCCGATGGTGAGGATGACGTCATGCACCAGGGCGGCGATGGCGCCGAGGGAGAATTGCCATTCGAACCGGAGCCAGATGTAAACCAGCATCATCGCCACGGCGAGGCCCACGGCGATAGAGCCATTGCGGGCGAGCTCGCCGGACACTTTCGGGCCGACGACGTCGATGCGCCGGAAACTGATCGTCTCGCCCAACGCCTCCCGCAACGCAGTCTGCACCAGTTCGGCGGCGTTTTGCTGCGCCGCCTCGTCATCGTTTTCGTCGCGGGACTGAACGTCTTGCTGCTCGATATATATGACGACGTCGTTCGGAGACCCGAACTCCTGCACCTTCACGTCGCCAAGGCCGAGTGCGCCCACCGCCTCACGGGTTTTGGCGAGATCGATCGGCGTCTCATCGCCGATTTCGATCGTCACGCCGCCACGAAAGTCGATGCCGAAGTTCAGACCCAGGGTGAAAAAGGCGATGACGGAGCCAATCATCGCTGCGACGGACATGGCGACCGCCGTTTTGCGGTGCTTGATGAATTCGATGTGCGTGTCGTCGGGAACAAGCTTCAGGCGGAACATGGCGTATGCTTCCTGTTATGCGCCGCTGTTGCGGCTTTTGCAGGGCCGTCATCCCGGACTTGATTCGGGGTCCAGGGGCCGCAAACACGGAGCGCGCCGCCCCTGGATCCCAAATCTGCGCCGCGCTGGCGCGCGACTTTTTTGGGATGACGGACAGAGACAGATGGCACGAGTTTACACCTTTATCTCTTTGGGCTTCGACCCGAGAACGTAACCCGCCACCATAAGGCGCGTCAGCACAAAGGCGGTGAACACTGACGTGATGATGCCGATAGCGAGCGTTACGGCGAAACCGCGAATGGGGCCGGAGCCGAGCTGGAACATGATGAGCGCGGCGATGAACGTGGTTACGTTGGCGTCGATGATCGCACTCCAGGCTCGTTTGTAGCCCGTATCCACCGCCATCACCGGCGACTTGCCGGCCCTCAGCTCTTCCTTTATCCGCTCGAAAATCAACACATTGGCGTCCACCGCCATGCCGATGGTCAGCACGATGCCGGCGATGCCGGGCAAGGTGAGCGTCGCCTGGAGGGCCGACAGGGCGCCGACGATCAGAATGACGTTGGCGATCAGCGCTGTGTTGGCGTAAATCCCGAACCGGCCGTAAACCAGCAGCATAAAGACGATCACCGCGCAAAACCCGATGACGAGGGCGCGACTGCCGGCGCGGATGGAATCGGCGCCGAGGTCGGGTCCCACAGACCGCTGCTCTAAAACCTGCAACGGCGCGGGCAAGGCGCCGGCGCGGATGAGCGCGGCGAGCTGCGTCGCTTCCGCCGCGCCGAACCGGCCCGTGATGCGGCCGGAGCCTGCCGTGATCGGCGTTTGAATGGTGGGCGCGGAAATCACCATCCCGTCCAGAACGATGGCGAAGCGGCGACCGACATTCTCCGTCGTAATATCGGCGAACCGCCGCGCGCCGCGGCCGTCCATGGAAAAGTTCACCTGAAACCCCCCGGTGTCAGGGGACGGCTCGGCGCTGGCGCTCGTCACCATGTCGCCGGTGATCTCCTCACGCTTGCGCACGACAATAAAGGGCTCGGCCGGCTCCTCGGTCGGCAGCACCATGGACCGCGGCGGCACGCGGCCGGCCAGGGCGTCCTCTACGGCCACCGTAGGATCGTGCATGTGGAAGGTCAGCTTGCCTGTCGAGCCGATGAGATCAATGATCTCCTGCGGGTCGTCGGCGCCCGGCACCTGCACGATGATGCGCTCGGCGCCCTGGCGCTGGATCACGGGCTCCTTGGTGCCGAGGGCGTCGATGCGGCGGCGGACGATTTCGATGGAGTCCGTCACCGCCTTGGTGCGGTAGAACGTCTTTGCTTCATCGGTTAACTGAACGTCGATGCGCTGATCAGCGCCGCTGGAGACCGTCATGTTCGGTCCGGTGCCAAGACCTGAGACCGGCGTAATGAGATCCCTCAGCCGCCCCTCGGCCTCCTCAAGGTCCGAAGCATCGTTGATGCGAACGAACACGCTGTCGTCCACATAGGTGGGGCCGGAAAAGGATATGCGGCGATCGGCGCTCCCCTGGCCGCGCAAAGCCCGGCGGACGTCGTCGCGCAGGGCGTCATAGCGCTCGCGAACAACGACGTCGGCCTCCACCTCCAGCAACAGATAGGACCCCCCTTGCAGGTCGAGGCCGAGATTGATCGACTTGTCCGGCAGCGGCAGAAACTCCGGGGTCGCTTCATAAATGGCGCGGGGCGCGGCGTTCGGCAGGGCGAACAAGGCGCCAAGCGCAACGACGCCCAGTATCAAGGCGACTTTCCATGTTTCGAAATGCAGCATTGAGAGGGCCTTAGATCACATGGCGCAGCGGCTTAAGACGATTTAGAATCCGAAGCAGGTTCGGGTTTCGTGCGCACGTCCGACAAGGTCGACTTGACGATGCGCACGCGCACATTGTCCGCAACTTCCACTTCGATTTCCCGATCGTCGAGCACTTTCGTCACCTTGCCGACCATGCCGCCGGAGGTGACGACGACGTCCCCGCGGCGCACGGCGTCCACCATGGACTGGTGATCCTTCATGCGCTTCTGCTGAGGGCGGATCAACAAAAAGTAGAAAATGACGAAAATCGCCACGAAGGGCAGAAGCTGGATAAGAGGGTTCGGCGCTGCAGCGGCTGCGCCTTGCGCCAGGGCGGGGCTGATCCACATGGGGAACGGGTCTCCTTAAGAAGAACGTTTTTTCAGTCGAAGTCGGCGGACTATAGCGGCACGGCCCGCCAATGCAAACGCTGGAGAAAACAAAGACTTGCCTTCTCTTTTGGTCCTCATCGCGGGTTTGTTTCAGTCCCCGTAGATAAGGTTACGCCAACGCCTGTTCAATCCTCAGCGCCAGAGCGAGAGCAGCCCGGCCGTCGGCGCCCGTGATCGGCGGCGGCGCGCCGTCGCGAACCGCTTTTAAAAACATCTCCACACCGTAGCCCAAAGGGTCGGCGAACGCCGGCGCATCGGGGCCGGCGTCGAAGCTGCGTTCAAGCTGGCGCGGGGTCGTGTTCGTGATTCTGCGACCGACGAAATCGATCTCGACAACGCCGTCATCATAGACGAGACGCATGTCCCGCACCCGGGTTTCAGCGATGCGGCTGGCGACGAGACGCGCTTTCACTCCACCTTGAAAAATCAGCGCCGCATCCACCTCGTCGGCGACATCCCCATGTTCGAACCGCGCCGTCGCCGCGACGCTTTCCAGTTCAGAATCAATAACTTGTCGTAACAAATCGAGATCGTGGATCATTAAATCCATGACGACGCTCACATCCATGCACCGGCCGGAAAACGGACCATTGCGGCGACATTCAACCTCAACGGGACGTTTGTCGCCGCCTAAGACGCCAAACGCATCAAATATAAACCTTTCCTGGTGGCCCACTTGCAAAACCAGCCCCCTCGCGTCCGCCAAGGCGATCAGGTCATCGGCCTCATCCAGGTCCAGCGCGATGGGTTTTTCCACAAAAACATGACGCCCTGCTTCAAGCGCGGCTTTTGCAAGGGCGTAGTGGGAGACGGCTGGCGCGGCGATCGTGACGACATCGACGGCGTCGATCAAAGCCGCAGCTGTCGGGAATGCACGCCCGCCCCATTTTTCAACGAGCGCCGACATGCGATCCTCATGCTGATCGTGAACGCCGAGAAGCGTTGCATTTTCAGAGTCGGCATACTTGCTTGCATGAAATCCGCCGAACACGCCGGTGCCGATGACGCCTGCTTTCAAATCGACCATATAGCCGCCTTAGGACCCACGCTGCGATAGCTCGCCGCCAAGCCCGTCCTTGTTATTGTCGTTTTGCAATTTATTACAGGCCGCTCGCATCATGATGCAATGCAACATGGAGGCGTACAGGATCAATAAATGTTACGCGTTGTTTCTAAACGCTTTTCGGCGCCTCAGGCTGGACCGGAGGCGCAGGGCCGAAAACATTCTCCACAAAAGCGTCGAACGCCTCCCAGAAAACGTCTCTATAACGATCTTCCTCCATCAGTATTTCATGGCGCGCTCCGGGGATACGCACCAGACGCCCGTCGGGCAGATCGCACACGATGCGATCGTGACTGGCCGGGTCCACAAGGCGCTCATCCCGGGGAGAGACGATCAAAACCGGAGGCTTCACATCGCCGAGACGCTGCGGATCTGAAAACACCTGGGTCGCTGCAAACGCTGTATCGAGCCAGCGGTATGTGGGCCGGCCGACGACAGCGTCGGGGCTGGCGAGCTTCAAGGCGTAAAACCGCTCGCCCCGCTCCCGATCGTGGGTGAGCGTATGGTCTGGAAAAGGCTCGTCGGCGCGCACGCCTTCAGCCGGCGCCAGAGCCTCGCCAGCGCCGAACATACAGGCCCCGCGCGACAGGATTTGCGCGGCCCACCGTTTCAAGGGGTTCTGGATAAGGCGGGTCATGGGCGCGGAAAGAATGACGCCGTCCGCCCCGTCATAACCCTCCGTCATGAGTTTCAGAGCGACGGCGCCGCCCATGGAATGGGCGAGGACAAGCAAGGGGCCGCCCGGGAACTCCCGCGCGACGGCGTGAAGAAAAACACGCAGATCGTCCACATACGTTTGAAAATCGTCAATGTGCCCCTTCACCCCGTCCGCCAAAAGGCGCGTTGACAGGCCCTGGCCCCGCCAATCGAGAACGCCGACGGCGAAACCGCGGGCGCGCAATTCCTCAACGACCTCAAAATACTTCTCAATAAACTCCACCCGTCCGGGCAACAGCGCCACCACTCCCCTTTGAGGAGCTTTCAGGGCGGGGAAAAAACCGGCCCGCAGGACCGCTCCGTCCGCCATGGTCAAGGCGACGGCGCGGCCGTCTTTAGGAGTCGGGTACTGGGGCAAGCGGATGAAGTCCATCTGCGCTTAGCCCGATCGGTTTTTTATGGCGGCCAGATCGAGGCGCGCCATAATGCTCATATCTCCGCTGACGGACAATTGACCGTTCAAAAACGCTTTGGCGGGACAGAGACGTCCGGAGAGAATTTCAGCAACACAGTCCGGTGCTGCGCGCCAGGCGCAGTCCGGCGCACCGGGCGGCGTCTCAACAATACACGGCGGTGCGACGGTCCCGTCGACAAACACGCCGACATCGCCGCAATCTATGGCGAGGACCGCCCCAAAAGGCGCATCGAACGCGGCCCCCGCGGCGGTTTTCAAAACATCTATGCCGCCATCCGCCATACGCTACTCCAGCAGCGCGCCGTCAGCGCCAAATTCCGGTTTGACGAATTTCAACGTGAACCGATCGCTTTCGCCAATCGCCTTGTACGGCGCATGATCGAATTCCGGCGTCGCATCTTCTCCGTAGTTGGAGGCGCGCAGGCGCGGCGGCAAGGTCCAGACGCCGAAGGGATGGTCCGCATCGTCCTTCGGGTTCGCATTTACGTCGGACCTGTCGGCAAGTTCAAACCCGGCCGCTTCCGCCATGGCGACGACCACGTCCTCGCGCACATAGCCGGAGGCGGCGTTGGGATCCTGCTCTGTGTCGGCCGGCAGGCGGTGGTCGACGACGCCAAGAACGCCGCCGGGCTTCAGGGCCGCGTAGAAATCCGTAAAGGCCTTTTCCGCAAAGCCGCCCGCCATCCAGTTGTGGACGTTGCGGAAGGTGAGAATCATATCCGCCGACCCCTCCGGCGCCACGGCGGGCGAAGTTTTGCCGAACTCCGCCAGGCGCACCTCGCCGAACAGATCAGGATTGCCCACATAGGCGGCCTTGAATTGCTTCAAACGCTCGGCGCGCCAGCCAGGGTCAGGCGCCAGGGTCGGAACCGCCGCTGTATAAACGCCGCCGCCTTGCGCAATATAAGGGGCGATCACCTTGGTGTACCAGCCGCCGCCGGGCCAGATTTCAATAACCGTCATGTCCGGTGCGAGACCGAAAAATTGCAGGGTGTCTTTCGGGTTGCGATAAACGTCCCGGGCCGCGTCCTCTTCGCGCCAGGCGCCGGCGACAACCGCGTCCAGTATCTCTCCCGAAGACGGGGCCGTCTTCTGCGCCGCCGCCTGTTCCTCCCCCGCGCCGCCGCATGCCGCGAGCGCTGCAAAACCGAAAACCAGTGCGATCCTGCGCGCAGCGTATCCCAAATCTCCCATAGACTTCCTCTCTTTCGACGTGCGGCGAAGCAACCGCATTCGCCTTATACGCTTTTTCGTCCTTAAAAGGGGCCGCGTTTGTGCGCAAGACATGATTTAAAGCGGTGTCGCTTCAAATGAGCCGAAACGATGCTCCCAATCTTTATTTTCTCGCGTTTCCGGACGGCGAACCGCGCACACTTCGCCTGGAAACGCTCCTTGTTTTAAAGCGTTTCCGGACGGCGAACCGCGCGCACTTCGCCTGGAAACGCTTTTGCGACTTGAACGGGCGCGCACCGCTTCCCAGTTATAATATGTCGAAACGCCTTTTCAGGGTTTCGACCGTGCTTCGGCCACATGCGGCGATGCGCGACATCAAACACCACTTTGCTTCGAATGGAGGAATTGGACATGAGAGCCTTTGATTTATCCCCCCTTTACCGGTCCACAGTCGGCTTCGATCACCTATTTGATCTGGTCGATAATTTCAGCAAAACCGACCCGTCCGGCGGCTATCCGCCCTATAATATCGAGCGCACAGGCGAAGACGCCTATCGCATTTCTATCGCTGTCGCCGGCTTTGGCGAACAGGAGTTGAACGTGGAAGTGCGGCAAAACATGCTTGTGATTTCCGGCGAACGCTCCGACGCCGATGCGGATCGTAAATTCCTGCATCAGGGCATCGCCGGGCGCAGTTTTGAGCGCCGTTACCAGCTTGCCGACCATGTGCGCGTCGAAGGCGCAGCCCTTGAAAACGGTCTTCTCAATATCGACCTTATAAGGGAGATACCTGAGGCGATGCGGCCGCGCACCGTTGAGATCAAATCATCCGGACGCAAGGCCGGCGGCATATTAAAAGGACCGAAAGCGGCCTAAAACGCCTGCCGATTAAGTGGATACGGGTTGTTCGGCAACCCGGTGCGGCGAACAAGGCCGCAATGGCTTTAAAACGCCCCTCGGGCGGCGATCCCCCCGCTTTACGCCGCCCGACTTTGAACGGACGCGCTCCCCCCTAAAAGCGCGTCCGTTTTTTTAATCAGCCGCCTCAAGGGGATTTTTCGCCGGAAGACAAATCCTGATCCTTATGGCATATTGATTTCATCGAACAGCTTGGGTGGAGCCAGAACCGCCCATCAGTGCTTCGGAGCGCTGGACCAATGAAATTTACCGGGGACCCGATATGCGTGTTTTGAGTATAGGTTTGCTTGTCGCAGGTCTCGCCGTTTCAGGATGCGCCAATACGCCCCCCGCCACGACGTCGGAACGCGGGATCAGCCTGCCTTACGACTTGTGGGATTATAATCCCGTCGCCCTTGACGCCGAAGCGCGCCGCCATTGTGAAGGCTTCGGCCGCAGCGCGAAATACGTCTCCGAAACCACAGAAGGCAAATCCGTTCGCTGGCGGTACCGCCATTACGAGTGCGTTTGATCTTCGCGTTATAAGATCATCGTCGCCAAAGGCTTTTCCCGCAGCCTGCTAAACCGGGACACCGGCGAGTTCGTCAAAGCCTAAGGCAAGATTGACGTTCTGCATGGCTTGCGTGGCGGCCCCTTTCAGCAAATTGTCTTCCGTCGCCACCAAAACGCCGTGGCGGCCGTCGTCGGAGAGCGCAAACCCGCCAAGGGTGACGCCATGGGCGTTTGCGGCGTCCTTCACCTCGGGAATATCGTCCGTGATGCACAGAAGCGGCTCGTCGGCATACGCCTCGACGTAAGCGGCGCGAAAACCGTCAAGGGTTTGAGGTTCGGAAAACTCCAATGAAATCGTCAGTGTAATGCCCCGGAAAAAGGGCGCCACATGGGGCGTGAAGCGAACGGCCGCGCCCAGGTGACGGGTCGCCTCACGCTCATGCTTGTGGCCAATCAAAGCGTAGGGCATGAGATTGTCGGCGAGCGCGTCGACATCGTTCCGACGGGACGGTTTCGTCCCCGCCCCGCTATACCCCGATACGCCGAACACCGCCGCCGGCGCGGAAAGGCGCGACAGGACCGGCGCGACGCTCAACTGCATGCCTGTGGCGTAGCACCCTGGATTGGCGATGCGCTTTGCGCCTTTGATCTTGCTCCGGTGCAATTCCGGCAAGCCGTAAACCCAGTCGTCCGTAAAGCGATGGTCGCTCGACAGATCCACAAGCACAGTGTCCGGCGCCGCCGCCTCGAACGCCGCCGCATAATCAGCTCCGGCGCCGTCCGGCAGGGCGAGGACGCACGCGTCCGCCCCGCGCCCCGGCGCATCGTCCGCGGCGATCGCTTCAAATGTCAGGTCGCTGTCCATGGCGGGGGCGACGTCGCGGACCGGCCGGCCCGCAAACTCCCGGGAGGCGGCGTAGGCGAGCTCCAGCCCGGGATGGGCGGCGATGAGCGCGAGCAGCTCCGCCCCTGTATGGCCTCTGGCGCCGATAACGCCAATCCGTGCGGTTGTTGTCCTGACGCTCAACTCTCGTCTCCGTTCTCAATGAAGTCCGCAGGCGGCGCGGCGGCTTCTTCCACCAGGGGCGCAATCGCGGTCAAATCCTCAAGCCCCGACCAGAACACGGTCCAATCGCCGCGCCGCGCATGGCCGTCGGCGTTCTGCAAATAAAATCCGTTGACGGGATTGTCCGCCCGGGACCGCCAGAGCAGTTGCGGATGGTCGGCGCGCATGGCCCGCCAGACCGCCTTGCCGATCCCCTCCCCGCGCGCGTCTTCCAAGACGGCGTATTTGTTGAGGTACGCAACGCCGCCCACCTCCGTGATAAAGGCGCAGGCCCGATGCCCCTCGGAGACATAGGCTTTTTTGAGAGACAGGCCGTCCCAATACCCATCTTGCAAAGGCTTGCCGAAGGCGGACTCGATCAGCATCGTCAGGCGTTCGCGGTCAAGCTTGTCCTTGCCGTCATAGGTCAAAATCCGCTCCCCCCGGCGCAAGAGCGTGCCGGCGCCGCCATGGGTGAACAGCTCCTGCACCAGTTTCGACGGGCTGGTGATCGACACGGACGATGTCGCCGGCAAGTCTTTCAGCAAGCGGTCGATTTCCTGGAGCTTCACCCGCATGCCGGAGTGAACCCAGGGTTCCGCCATCAACCTGTCGAAATCCTCCGCCATGTTGATGGAGTCAATCACCTTGTCCTCCGCATCGAGAAGACCTCCGGTGCCGGTAAGGAAAATAATCTTGAAGGGCTTGGCCGCATGGACCATAGCCCGGGTCACCGCATCGCCGTTGATGTTGACGATTTGCCCGGACTTCGTCTCGCCAAGGCAGGTCAAGACCGGCACCGCGCCCGATTGAATGACAGAGGACACCAAATCGTACCGTACGCCGACCGCATCGCCCACAAGGCCGAGCTTTTCTTTGTCCACAAGCTCCGCCTCGAACACGCCGCTCGGCAACGACGCCGCCGCAACGCCACGGGCTCTGATGGCGTCGGCGAGGCGGAGGTTCTGCTCCAGGAACACGTCCCTGGCGATCTCCAGCACCTCCGGCGTCGTGACGCGCAGGCCCTCATGCTTTACGGTTTTCACCCCGCGCGCGGCCAACACCTCGTCCAATTGCGGGCCGGCGCCGTGCACCACAATGGGGGTAAGCCCCACGGTCTGCAGAAACGCCAAGGCCGCCGCCGCCGTGTCGAGATCGTCGCGCAGGATTGCGCCGCCGATTTTCACCACCGCGAACCGCGCCTTGTCCACTTCGGAAAAGCGCTGGAGATAGCCGCGGATCTCCTTGCCGTCGCTCATATTGCTGAGCAACTGGACGATCACCTGCCGGGTCTGGCGCCGCGTGTCGTTGCCGTTCTTTGTCATGGGCCGCGGTCCTTATTTTACGAGGGCGCTCATGATCGCCTTTTGCACGTGGAGGCGGTTCTCCGCCTCCTCAATGGCGATGCAATTGGCGCTGTCGAACACGGCGTCGGTCATTTTCACGTTGCGCCGCATGGGCAGGCAATGGCTCACCAATCCATTATTGGTGCGCGCCATTTTCGCCTCGTCGACAATGAAATGTTTGTGGGCGTCGCGAATGGGCTTTTCGTCTTCCCACCGCCCGAAATAAGGCAACGCCCCCCAGCTTTTGGCGTAGACGACGTCGGCTCCGTCATAGGCCGCATCAATATCGTGGGAGACCGTCAGGCTGCGCCCGTTGGCCTTCACGCTCGCCTCAGCGGCGGACATATAGCGCTCGTCCAGGCGGTATTCCTCCGTGGGGCAGAGCAACGTCACATCCATGCCGAACTTCGCGGCGATGATCAGCGCCGAATTCGCCACTGCCGTGTTCAAGGGCTTAGGGTGATACGTCCAAGTGAGCACGTACTTTTTCCCGTCGAGGGACCCGAGCCGTTCCTGCAGCGCCAGAATGTGGGCGAGTTCCTGACACGGATGGGTGATGGTCTCCATATTGACGACCGGCACGGTCGCGTGGTCCGCGAAGGCGGTCAGCACCGGGTCCGTCCGGTCAACGGCCCAGTCTTTGAATTTCGGAAACGCGCGTACGGCGATGATGTCGCAATAGCGGGACAGAACCCGCGCGGCTTCCTTAATGTGCTCCTCCGCATCGCCGTCCATGACCGCGCCCTCGGCGAACTCCAATGGCCACACGGCGCCGGCGGCGTCGAGCACAACGGCTTGGCCGCCGAGCTGGCTCGCCCCCACCTGGAACGAGGTGCGGGTGCGCAGGGATGGGTTGAAAAAGATGAGCGCCACGCTTTTGTTTTTCAAAGCATCGCCGATGGGTGCGGCCTTCAGGCGCTTGGCCTCCTCCAAAAGGCCTTGCAGCTCCTCCCGACTCCAATCTTCGGTGGTCAAAAAGTGTTTCACATGTCTCTCCCTCGGACCCCGCGCCTTTACGGTTTCAACCGGGTTCACGCAAGCGTAAATACCGGCTCGAAACCGGCCGGACGCTTAAAAACTCAATAAGATTAAAAGAAAACCCTGCGCCCGGCCTATGTACGGCGGCCGCGACGTCGGATGTCGGCGCGCGCGATGAAGCCCCGCGCCGCCGGCGCCGGTCTTTCCAAGATGTGCGCTGCGTGCGCCATATCGCTGCTCCAACCGTGGCCGCTTGGCCCCCTTGGCCTCACCGCCTAAAACATCGAAGGCGCTGTATGTCGCAATACACAGGTGAAATCAAGAAGTTTCGCAAATCAATATCGGCGAAACGCCCTGGACCGATGGTAGTGCGGGGGAGACTTGAACTCCCGACCTCAGGATTATGAGTCCTGCGCTCTAACCAGCTGAGCTACCGCACCATAGGCCCTGCGGGGGCGACGTCCCGCGCCAAAGAGGAGGGTGTATAGCGGCTGCGCCTGGGGCGTGCAAGAAGGTTACGCGGCTTTTCAAAGCGCTACGCAACCTTTTTAAAACGGCTTCAAGGCGCCGCTTCATGATGGCGCGCCGAACCTCGCCCTTGCGAAGCGCAATGCGCATAATGCCATATGAACACCGGAGGATGACGTCGATCTAAACATTTTGCGTCAGCAATATAATGCCCGCTTAGTCCGTAGGGCGCATAAACGACAGATTTCCAATAACCTTGTCAGCTTCGCGGCTGACGGCGGGGTTTGCTTTTGGCGCGGTTCTTTTGTTCGCAGAACGCCGTTTACGTGGTTGTTTTCGCGGTTGATTGGCGCGCTCGGTTTTGGCGGCCGGTCCGCCAAAACGCTTGCCGATCAACCGCTCGATCGCCCGCAGATCGGCTTGTTCTTCAGGGCTGCAAAACGATATTGCAACCCCCGCCGCCCCGGCGCGGGCCGTCCGGCCAATCCGGTGCACATAGGTTTCCGGCACATTCGGCAGATCGAAATTGATAACGTGGGAGACGCCTTGAATATCAATCCCCCGCGCCGCGATGTCGGTCGCAACGAGAATGCGCGCCTCGCCGGATTTAAAGGCCTTCAGGGCGCGCTCCCTCTGTCCCTGGCTGCGATTGCCGTGGATCGCCTGGGCGGAAACGCCGGCGGCGTTCAACTTCTTCACGATTTTATCGGCGCCATGTTTGGTGCGTGAAAAGACAATGCCGCTGATAACATCGGCGTTGCCGGCGATTTTAATAAGGGCTGGAATTTTCTCCGCTTTTTCCAGAAACATCACACGCTGATTGATGTTCGGGCGCGCTTCAGTCTTCAGCTCAACCCGGACAGGCTCGCTCAGCAACGCATGTGCAAGGCGTGCGATCTCCCGCGGCATGGTCGCCGAGAAAAAGAGGCTTTGCCGCTCTTCGGGCAACTTGGCGGTGATGGCGCGGATCGCATGGATGAACCCCATGTCGAGCATCTGATCGACTTCATCAAGAACCAGGTACCGAACGGCTTTGAACGAGACAGCGTCTTGTTTCAGAAGGTCTTCAAGCCGACCGGGCGTGGCGATCAGAATATCGACGCCGCGGCGGAGAACGTTTTTTTGCTTGTTGATGGAAGCGCCGCCAATCACAAGGCCAGTGCGCAACGGCGTCTGCGCGCCATAGGCCGCAACGCGATCCCGCACCTGGCCGGCAAGCTCGCGCGTGGGCGTTAAAATCAGGGCGCGCGGGCGAAACGGCTTCGCCTTTTCCGGCGTTTCCAAAAGCTTGTGCAGGAGCGGTAAAGTAAAGGCCGCCGTTTTGCCGGAGCCTGTTTGCGCGATGCCCAACAGGTCGCGCCCGCCAAGAAGAGCGGGAATCGCCTCCGCCTGGATGAGCGTCGGCGTTTTATGGCCTTCTTCAGCCCGCGCGGACAAAAGCGGCTTGGCGAGGCCAAGATCGGTAAAAGTCGTCACAATATGTCTTTCTGGACGTGGCGCAGCGCCTGGAACAGCGCGTGAACAGCGTCCGGGTTCTAAAAAAGAGAACCCGCGTGTCTGGGCGCCCGATTGTCTGGGTGAACGGCCGGTGGGAGTGATAAATCGCCAGAGGGGCGGCTCCCGCTACACGCGGCCTTTGGCCCGCATATCGCCCAGCTTGGGCTTAATAGCAAGTTAACGTGAGGCAAAAAGCCGGTTTGTGCTGCACAAAAGTTGCTGTTCCACCTCACAACCATGCGTTTAACAAACACAGCAAGGTTGTAATTTTAGACTATTCAGCCCATTTTGATGCTGCCCCATGATTGAAGGCCGGCTATTGGGCCTGTGAAGCAAGCTTCTTATTCTCCTCCAAACATCGGCGGCCTTTTCTGTGTCCGGAATGTGTCCGGGCCCTCACGCCTATATGAAGGGAATGACAAAATGGCGAGTGGAACTGTTAAATGGTATAATCCGCAAAAAGGATACGGCTTTATCGCACCTGACGATGGCGGCAAGGATGTGTTCGTCCATGTGTCGGCGCTTGAGGTCGCTGGAATAAACGGCCTTGATGAAGGGCAGAAAGTGACCTTTGAATTGCAAGAGCAACGCGGCAAAACCTCCGCAGGTCAGCTGAAATTAGCCTAAGACAAGAGCCGACTGCATGCTTTGCGCATCTGCCATCGGCTCTAAAGCATTTCCAGGCCAAGTGTGTACGGTCGGCCGTCCGGAAATGCGAAAAGACAAAAACTTAAAGCGTCTGCCTGATTCTGATTGAAGAAGAGACGCTTTAGAGTCTTTGTTTTGAGCGCGTGAGACGACCTTCGTGTGATCCACACCACCTGTAACGCGCTCTAGGGCTTGTTGAGATTCATCGAGAGTTGATGACGGCTGCGGAGGCGAAGATCATCGATTTGAAGTTTCTGTCGGTTTTTTCGCATCTCAGCGCGATGGCTTTGAACTCTTTAAGCTTGGCGAAGAAGTTCTCGACGAGGTGTCTCCATTTGTAGATTTCCTTGTCGATATGCAGGGGCTGTCTTCGCTGTGGCCGTTGAGAGATAACGATCTGTGCTCCCCGTTCATTCATCTCTTCAATAATCCAGTTCGAGTCGAACGCTTTGTCCGCGAGGATGGCCTCGAACGATATACCTTCGATCAAAGGCGCGACGCCGATTGTGTCGTATCGGTTGCCAGGCAAAAGTTCGAACCGAACCAAATTTCCTAAAGCGTCTGTAAGCGCTAGGATTTTGGTGGTCCATCCGCCCTTTGACTTGCCGATCGCCTGAGTTTGAGTCCCCCTTTTGCGCCGTGCCCATGACGGTGTACCGGAACAATCGTCGCATCGATCATGGCGTACTCCATGTCCGGATCATCTGAGACCGCTTCAAATATCCTTTCAAAGACACCCGCTTCAGACCAGTCGTTAAAACGTTTGAAAACAGTGTTCCACTTGCCAAACTCACCCGGCAAATCCCGCCAAGGACTATTCGTCCGCGCTTTCCAAAGCACCGCCTCCAGGAAAAGCCGGTTATCGGTCCCACTACGGCCAGGGTCCGTTCGTTTGCCCAGACAAAGGGGCTCCATCTTCGTCCATTGAGCGTCCGTCAAAACAAGGCGAATCAAAGCTCAGCTCCTCAAAAGCAAGCTTGAATCACCTTTTGGACGCTTTGGGAATCCTGAATCTCAACAAGCCCTAGAGCACGCCCGTGTGAATCTAATTAAACGAGACATGCTCTCGTCATCGCTTGAAGCTCTGGGAGCTCAGGCGATCGGGGATGAGGAAATCACAGCGCAACTGAACCGTTCTGTGGGGCGGCCTGCGAACCGGCGGCCAAGATGCACTTAACCTGCATCGATCCGACAAAGACGCGAGTATTTTCAGGCGAGCGGCGCCGGCTTAAATCGGCATGCGCATGATTTGCTGATATGCGGAGATCACTTTGTCTCGGACGGCGACCACTGTCTCCAAAGTGACTTCAGCAGCCGCCACCGCCGTAACGACATCAACCAATTCCGCTTCGCCCTTAGCGGCGGCGGCGGACATTTCCTCGCCGGTTTTGATGGTCTCTACTGAAGAAGCGATGGCGTCCTCCACCATATCGGCGAAACTCGGACCGCCGGCCGCCGCCTCCGCAGAGGCGCCGCCAACAGCAGCGCCTACGCCCGCCTTGGCGGCGTTTAAATAGGCTTCAGCAGCTTTTGATGGATCTACGGACATACTCTATTTCCTAACGCAACAGCTCAAGCGTGCGGGAGACCATCGAGCGGGTGGAATCGAGCGCGCTCAAATTCGCTTCGTACGACCGCTGCGCCTCACGCATGTCCATCATCTCCACAAGGGAGTTTACATTCGGCAACTGTACGTAGCCTTCAGCGTTCGACGCCGGGTGATTGGGGTCAAAGCGCATTCCAAATTCCGACATATCAGGGGAGACGCGCTTCACCTCAACGAGCTCCGCGCCAAGTTCCTTGTCGAGATAATTGCCGAATACAGGCACCTGGCGGCGGTAAGGGTCTTCGCCCGGCGTCGCGCCGGTGGAGTTGGCGTTGGCGAGGTTTTCCGCAATAACCCGAATACGTGCAGACTGCGCCCGCATGCCGGACGCGGAGATCATCATGGCGTTCGTGAAATCCGTCATCTAAAACTCCTTAACCCCCGCTCTGCGCGCCGCTGATGGCCAGACGCAGCATATTGAGGCTTTTCTTGTACAGGCTCGATGCAGTTTGATAGTCCGTTTGCGTCTCAGCCACTTTCATAATCTGACTTTCCAAAGACACACGGTTGCCGCTGACGGAGCCGCCGGCGTCCGGCGCTTCTTCGACGTCATATCCACCACGCACGCTCGCCGGCGCCATATGGCGGGCGTCCGATACGCGCATCGCCGACTTTCCGGCGCGGACCGCGCCCGTCGCATCGCCCAGCACCGCGCCGAAATCAGGCGCGGAGATATCGCGCGCGGCGTAATTCGGCGTATCGGCGTTGGCGATATTCTCCGTCAAAACCTTGTTGCGGGCGTTCAAAAACGACATTTTCGATTTTAAAGCCGCCAGCAACGGCACGTCGGCGACGCCCATGGGCCTTGCCTCCTTCAAACCATCAAACCTGTTACAGGCTATGAATGAAAAGATCGCCGGCGGGCGTTAAAGCGGGTTTAACAAATTAAAGAAAATACCCGGACTTTCGGTCGAACCTCAGTTGTCCCTTTTTGGAACGGACAAGGCGAAGACAAGACCGCCCAAAGCGCCGGCAAAGCATTGCGCCGCAAAGCCCGCCGCTGAATTGGCCCCTCCGATAGGCGTCATGCCGAATTGGAGCGCCATAAGGCCAAGGGCGGCGAAGATAGCCGCAGCGCCCGCCAGGGGATAGGCCACCCAGCGCGGCGCGCTTAATACCCGCCGGATCAAGGCCCCAACGGGAAACGCCACAAGGAAACCGATGGCGATAACGCCGGCGTAGGCGGTAAGGCCCGCAATATCGCGCAACGTGGTCTCAAAACGAACGCTGAGAGACGACGGGGCGCCGATCTCGGCAAGACCGTTCAATACAAAATGCGTGCTCGCCGCCGACGCCGCAATGTAGGCGACCGCAACTCCTAGAAGATAAGATAGAACGGTCCGCATGCCGGATGAAGCTCCCCCCATGGTCAATTGACGTCGTTCTTGGGCGTCCTTAGGCTTTACGTGACGATGCATTAACCATTCCTTCTAAGCAACAGCTGAACGCCAAAGGATGATCGCCCATGCCGCACGCCCGCAACGCCCTTAAATCCGCCTTTGCCGTGCTGTGCGCCGCCGCAACGCCGGCCTTTGCAGAAGATAATGGCTATCTCATCGAAACCGTTGTGGAAGGCTTAGACACGCCCTGGTCCATCGCGTTCTTGCCGGACCGAACAATGCTCGTGACTGAGCGTCCGGGCCGACTTTTGAAGGTTGGCGATGACGGCGCAACGACCGCAATCTCCGGCGTTCCCGACGTATATGCTGAGGGCCAAGGCGGCCTGTTCGACGCGGTTCCCCACCCTGATTTTGAAAACAACAAATTTTTGTACCTTGTGTACGCTGGCGGCGACGACAAGGAAAACGCAACTTTTACGGCCCGGGCGCGCCTTGAGGACGATGCGCTTCAAGACCTTGAGGTGTTGTTCAAAGTCGCGCCGCTAAAGGACACCTCGTATCATTTCGGCGGGCGTCTTGTGTTCCTGCCGGACGGCACGATGGTGATCACGACAGGGGACGGCGGCGCCTACAAAGCCGCCTCTCAAAAGCTCGACAGCCTGCTTGGGAAAACCATACGTTTAAATGCAGACGGAACAATTCCTGACGACAATCCCTTTGTCGGGCGCGACGATGCGCGGCCAGAAATTTATTCCTATGGCCACCGCAATCCGCAGGGTCTCATCTACGATGCGGCAAGCGACACGATATACTTGCACGAGCACGGACCGCGAGGCGGCGATGAAATCAACATCGTACAGCCGGGCGTCAACTACGGCTGGCCCATCGCCAC
Source organism: Pseudomonadota bacterium (assembly GCA_039183635.1). Lineage (GTDB taxonomy): Bacteria > Pseudomonadota > Alphaproteobacteria > Caulobacterales > Parvularculaceae > JBCDBL01. The sequence goes on along the minus strand of JBCDBL010000060.1, from coordinate 6,173 downwards.
CTACGGCGTCGATTATTCCGGCGCGGTAATTTCACCCTACACGGAATACGAAGGCACCGAGCAGCCTCTGCTTCATTGGACGCCATCGATCGCCCCTTCAGGCATGGCCATTTATACCGGCGAGATGTTCCCGAACTGGCGTGGCGATATCTTATCCGGCGCGCTCGCCGGGCGGCATGTGCGCCGCGTTGACATTGAAAACGGCGCCGTCGCGGGCCAGGAAGAGCTGTTTGGCGAACTCGAAGCACGCATTCGCGAAGTTCGAGAGGGGCCGGACGGCGCGCTTTACATCGCCACGGACGAAGTGGACGCACGGGTTTTGCGCGTGAGCGCCGAGTAAGCTTGCCGCCCTATCGCGCCTGGAACAGCCGTCCTTTTTCCGTCACGAAAACAATGGCCAGCGCAACGAAGGATAATATGGTGAAGCCGATAAGAAGAGGCGTCGTCGTACCGTCAAACCCCCGCGCCACAACAGCGCCAAGAACGCCGGACAAAATGGTCGTCACAAACCCGTAGGCCGCCGCCGCCGTGCCGGCGATATCGCCCAACGGCTCCATGGCCAAAGCGTTGAAATTGGCGCCGATAAGGCTGAACAAGAAAAACGTGCAGGCCATCAATGGGAAAAACACCCACAAACCGTCGAAACCGGCCATGCTGAGAGCGGCGTTTAACACGCTGATGAGCGCAAGCGCAATCAGCGCGCCATGGGACAAACGTCGCATCCCTATGCGCTCCACCAGATTGGCGTTCATCAGCGAAGAGGCGGCCATGGCTATGGCGACGCCGGCGAAGTAAAAAGTGAACGATGCGCCAAGATCGTAGACCTCCAGAAACACCTGCTCCGCTGCGCTTATAAAGCTGAAAAGACACCCGAACACGACGCCGCTCGCCATCATGTAACCGCATGTCACCCGCGTCGTCAGCACCATCTTGTAAGCGCTGGCGATGGCTTCAACGTCAATAGACCGACGCGCAGCAGCAGGAAGCGTTTCAGGCACACGGAAGAAAATCCAGGCGAAAAGACCGAGGCCGACGATGACCAAAACCAGAAAGATCATCCGCCAGCCGGCGACGAACAGCACCAACTGACCTACGCCTGGAGCGATGATCGGCGCCGCCATAAGCACCATCATGGCGAAAGACAGCACACGGGCCATCGCCCGACCCGAATATACATCGCGTACGATGGAATGTCCGGCGACGCGCGCGCCTGCCGCCGCCGCCCCCTGAAGGCCGCGGGCCAACAATAACTGTTCGAAGGTTTGCGCGAAGACGCATAAAAGCCCGAAGATCGAATAGCCGATCAACGAAAACAATAACATATTTCGCCGTCCAAACCGGTCGGACATGGGCCCGAACAAAAGCTGCGGCAACCCAAGGCCGATGACATAGGCGACGACGATAAGCTGGCGATCATTGTCGTTTTGCACCTGAAACGCGGCGCCGATTTGCCCCAGCGCCGGCAACATAATATCGATCGCAATAGCGTTCAGCGCCATCAGCGCGCCGACAAGCATGATGAATTCCGGCGCGGGCACAGGCAAGGTCGGGCGCGCCGCCGAAGGCGCTTTACGGTTCTGAACGGATGTGTTCGCGTCCTGGGCGAGCGACGCGGCGGGCGGCGCATCAGCGCCGCGATCTGGAGAGCGAGCTTCGGTCATCTCAAAACTTTCAGAATTTTCAGGCCCTCGCGTCTCAGCGTGCGAGAGCGACTCGCGGGCCTTAAAACTATCGATATCAGTATCAGCCCCCGCTCCACATCGCCAGAGCGCAAAAAGTTGAAACGTTGCCCAAGCGGGCTCATTCTGGAAAAGTGAAATCGATACGGCGCCCTTGCGTGTAGGAGAGTTTTGTCCATGAAAGTCGGTCTTTGCCTTGCTTCCGGCGCAGCTCGGGGATGGGCCCATGTGGGGGCGCTCCAGGCTCTAGAAGAAATGGGCGTAAAGCCCGACGTCATTGCAGGCGCGTCCATCGGCGCGCTTGTTGGCGGCGCATGGATCCTTGACGAACTTGATGCGCTCATGGCCTGGGCCGAGGCGCTGTCGCCTTTGAACGCGTTTCAAAATTTCGACGTGATGCTCAATCGCGGCGGTCTCGTGAAAGCCGACAAAGCCTTCGATATATTTCGCAACAAAGATAAAAACATAGAAGACCTGCCTATCGCCTTCGGGGCGAGCGCGGTGGATCTGGCCACAGGCAAGGAAACCTGGCTCACAAAAGGCTCCCTCATCGACGCCGCCCAGGCCTCAGCGGCGATCCCGGTTTTGTTCCACGCCGTTGAAAGAGACGGCCGATGGCTCGTCGACGGCGCCCTTGCAAACCCGATGCCCGTGAACCTCGCCCGCGCCCTTGGCGCCGATCTCGTCATCGCTGTCGATCTGCTCGCCTACCCCCGTGTCCTTGACCGCTTCAACCCTCCGCCGGCGAGCCCGCCGGCGCTGCGGCCGCAGCAAGAAAGATCAGATAGCGGCGTTTTTCCAGAAGCCGTAACGCAATTCATTAGCGACACCCGCGCCTATGTCGACGAACAAATTGCTTTTGCAAAAGCGCGGGCCAAAGCGAAACCGCAACTGTTCGAAACGGCGATGGCGACAGCGGAGATCTTCCAGGCGAACCTCACCGCCGCCCGCGTCCAGTCTGAGCCGCCCGACATCCACATCAAACCACGTGTGCGGGACAGTCTGCCGACGGCCCTCGACAAAGCGGACGAATATATCGAGGAGGGGTATCGTGCCACAATGGCGCTTCGCCGGGACATCGAAACTGCTATCGAAACTGCTCTGGCCAAGGGCTGAGCGAGGGAGGCTTCCCATACGCAAGTTCTGCATAAAACTCATCATCACGTTCATCGCGTTGACGGGCTTGAACGCCTGCGCGCTTGCGCCATGGCGATCCTCCCCCGATGTCTCTAAAACTCCTGTAGACTTCACGAAAAGCGTCCGCAGCGCCGATGGCGTTAACATCGCTTACGAGACATATGGCGACGGCGATACAACGCTGGTCTTTATCCACGGCTGGTCCTGCGACAGAACATACTGGCGTAATCAAATTGAGGCGTTTTCGGAAGATTACAAAATCGTTCTTGTCGACCTCGCCGGACACGGGGCTTCTGGCGCTGGCCGCAACACTTGGTCGATTGAGGCTTTTGGGGACGATGTCGCAGCGGCGGCGCGCGCCGCAGGCGCGCGCGACATCGTGCTTATCGGCCATTCCATGGGCGGCCCGGTCGCTCTGGAAGCAGCGCGCAGGCTTGGCCCTGACATACGCGGGATTATTGGCGTCGAAACCTTGAAAACCCCTGGCGGCGGTCTCAAAAGCGAAGATGCGGAAGCTTATTGGGGACGCGATCGCCGAGCGTATGCGACACGTGCGGACAAACTTGTCCGTGCAACATTCTTTTTAAAGGGCGCCGATGCAAGCTTGGTCGACTGGGTCGCCGCCGACATCGCCGCCGCACCGCCGGATATCGCCATCGCATCGGCCATCGGCAACTTCACCTACGACATGCTGGGCGGACTGATCGCAACCCGGAACGTTCCGCTTATTTTGCTAAACGCCAATACGCTTCCAACGGATGTGGCGGCGCATCGGGATATTCGCCCGACCTTTAGTCTTTTTGAATTTCAGGATATGGGGCACTTTCCGATGTTGGAAGCCCCGGAAACCTTCAACGCGGTGTTGCGCGAAGCATTGACGGACGCCTCGCAAGGGGCGCTTCGCGTCACGACCGCGTCAACGTCTTATTAAGATTGAATACTATTCCGTAAACAAATCTTCGATTCAGACTTAACGCTGCATTAATCATAGACCCGGTAAATTTTGCCTGTCGAAACCGATTTCGACGTTATTTATTCGGGATATGTGCAATGGACGGCGTTTCAGCACTACGGGTTATCTTCGCCCTGATGAGCGTTTTGGCGATGATCGGACTTTTCGCCCTCGCCGCACGCCGCTTTGGTCTTGCGGACCTCGCCGCAAACGGACGGTTTGGCGGCCTTGCTGCAGCTGGGCGCAAACGTCTCGCCGTCACCGAAACCCTGGCGATTGACCCAAGACGACGCCTTTTGCTGATCCGCCGCGACGACACCGAGCACCTTGTCCTTCTCACCCAGGACGGCGCCGCCGTGATCGAGCAAGGTGTAAAGCAAAATGAAGGGTCTGACGGAGATACGCCGGTTGAGACGGCAAAGGCGCCGCCGTCGAACGTTGTGCGTTTCAAACCGCCGCAACGTTTATTGCGCTTGATCGAGGAGCGCCTGTGATCTCCCTTCGCGGTCTGCGCATTGGTTTTTTCGCCGCCCTTGCAGGCGCGGCCTGCGCCCTTTTGTTGTCGGCCCCCGCCGACGCACAGGAGGTGAGCGTCAATTTTACCAACGGCGAAGGGCTGACAGAGCGCATCCTTCAGCTGGTTGCTTTAATCACCATTTTATCGATTGCGCCGTCTATCCTGTTCATGATGACGGCGTTCATACGTATTGTAATTGTTTTATCGCTCTTGCGGACAGCGCTCGGCATTCAACAAAGCCCGCCCAATCCCGTCATCATCGGCCTCGCCTTATTTCTCACCGCGTTCGTTATGGCGCCTACGTTTGAAAAGGCTTACGAGGATGGCGTTCGTCCGTTTATGGATGATGAGATTGAGCTGCAACAGGCCGTCCCCCTCGCCGCAGCGCCGATGAAAGAGTTCATGCTTTCCCAGGTGCGGGAGGAAGACCTCGCCCTGTTCATCGATCTTGCGGAAGTGGAAACCCCTGAAAGTCCCGAAGCCACGCCCTTCCACGTCATTATACCGGCGTTTATGGTGAGCGAACTCCGGCGCGCTTTTGAAATCGGATTTCTGATCTTCATACCGTTTCTGGTGATCGATATGGTGATCGCATCCATTTTGATGGCGATGGGCATGATGATGCTGCCGCCGATCATTATCTCCCTGCCCTTCAAACTGATTTTCTTCGTCCTGGTGGATGGCTGGCGACTTGTGGCCGGCAGTCTGGTGCAGAGCTTTAATTAGGGCCGTTTGCGGTAGCTTCTGCAATCCAACCGAACGGACACAAAGGGCTCTGAGCCTTTGTTTTAAAAGACCGGGCTTTAAAAGGCCGCCGAGTCGCAAGCTGCCGATTTGTTTCGTCTGCAACCCATTCAAATACTAATTTGTATAATGGATATAATTTAACGTGCAACAAGCATGAGGCCCGTTCCACAGGCTGCTGCAAAATGCAGCGCGCACGTAAGGGAAGAGCCGATCAGACGCAAACCTATCCCGCAGCTTGCGCATCTTCCGGCGGGGCGCCGTAAAAGCGCTCCTTATACCCGCTCAGGAAAGCGTCCAGCGTATCCAAGGACGCGATTTCTTTTGCAATTTCCCGGAACCGCACGCCGCCAGCATCAACGCCTTTGCTGACAAGATCAAACGCGCCGGCCTCCGTCGTGTCCGCCATTTTTGCAGAAAACTTTGCGTAAAGCCGGTTGAGCGCCGCCTGCTCTCCTGCCAGGGCGTACGCCACGGCGGAGCGCAAGGCGAATGTCCGCTCCGCCTCGTTTAAAGGCGCCTCATCGCGCCAACGTTCGCCAAGAGCCGCCTCGAACGTTTCGCCGGCTTTGCTCCAGTCTTCCAGACGCCAATAAATCTCAGCCTGCTGAATCTGAATGTCCGGCCCGCGCTCCAATGTCAGCAATTCAAGCGCATGCTCATGACGATCGAGCTCCGTCAACGCTTTGGCTTCAAGAATGCGCCGTTTCCGATTCAAATCCGCCGGCAGACGCGTCACCCGGGAGGACCGGATCGCCGCCAATGCTTCCGCAGGGCGCCGATCCATGAGATAAACAACAGCAAGGTCGGTGGCGGCACGGGCGCGCGGAACGCCCTGGAGGCGATTGTCCGCCTGGTGTTTCAAAAGCTCCGCCGCCTGGTCAAGCAGGTCGAACGAAATCAAACGATCCGTCAGCCTTGTGATCATAATATCACCCCCGTCGCCGGACGGTATCAGGTCGATGTTTTCATAAAACAGGGCGAGAGCCGGAACAGGGTCCATAGCTTCAGCCTGGCCGTCAAGATAGAGGTTGGAGAAAATCCCGTTCATGTCTTTTTCAACCTCGGCGGCGACCTCGCTGTCCGGAAAGCTTTCCACAATATCGCGCATGGCGTTCAAAGCCTGACGAAAAGCACCCTTTTC
>JBCDBL010000059.1:0-25586 GCA_039183635.1 Pseudomonadota bacterium | reverse complement strand
GATTTTTCAGGCTGGAAAGGCGGTTTTGGGTGCGCGGCGTCTGTGTGGCCCCCTCCGTCCGCTGTCGCGGACACCTCCCCCGCCAAAGCGGGGGAGGAGACCTCAGAAATCTCGTTTTAAGGTAACACCGCTTCTAGCGGTCCCAGGCGAAGCGTTTCAAACCTCCCCCCTCTGGGGCAGGTCAATGACTTTTTGTGGCGGCTCCTTTGGCGGCGCAGCGCCTGTTCTTAAAAGCGCATTGCGCAAGGCCGGGCCTTTTTGCGACGGAATTCTAAACCTGGTCCGTGAAACAGTATGTTGCAAACGACAAGTCAGGGAGTTTTGAGTATGTTGAAGCACATCGTTATGGCCGCTGTTGCGGCGTCGTTTATCGCCCCATCCGCTTTTGCAGGCCCGCCGGAGCGCCTGGAGCGTCTTGACAATCGTCTTGATCGGGCGGAGCGAAATGGAGCCTGGGCGCAAAACAGCCGCGCCGACTATGTCGAGGATCGTGTCGATCGGTTTGAAGATCGCGTCGACCGGCGCGAAGACCGTCGGGATAGAAGCGTCACCTACGGCTGGCGCGACCGGGCCGAGGACCGGCTGGACCGTCTTGAAAACGTGCAAGACCGTCGCGAGAATCGCTGGGACCGCAATCAGTAAAACAAACGGGGCATCCCAGTCGCCTTTTCCAGGCGGACAGCTTAAAGCGTCTGCCTGATTTCGATTGAAGAAGAGACGCTTTAGGCTGATTTTACGAGCCGCGCGGCGAAAAAGCCGTCCATGCCGCCTTTTTCGCCCCACATGAACGGCAGCGTTCTGAGGTCGCCTTTATCCGTCACGCCCGCTTTCAGGCCGTTGACCTCCTCTGGCGTTATGGGCGCTCGGGCGAGGTCGACGCGGCGGCCGAGCGCTGCTTCGATTTGGGCGGCGCCTTCTTCCGGCTGTAGGGAGCAGACGCAATAAACCAACGTTCCTCCCGGCGCAGTCATGTCGGCGGCGGCGTTGATCATGGCGGCTTGAAGTTTCACCAACCCCGCCACATCCTCTTCGGATTTGATCCACGGCAAGTCCGGATGGCGGCGGATTGTGCCCGTGGCGGAGCAAGGGGCGTCCAGCAAGACGAACGGCGCCGGCGTCTCAGGCCGCCAGTCCAGCATGTCGGACGCCACGGTTTCCGCCGACAGCATCGCCCGCTCAAGATTGCGTCGCACCCGGCGCATCCGGTCGCCGCTTTTGTCCACCGCCAGAACCTGTGCGCCGGCGGCGGCGAGCTGCATGGTTTTGCCCCCGGGCGCAGCGCAAAGATCAATCACCCTTCGGTCTGCGACATCGCCGAGCAGGCGCGCCGGCAAAGCCGCGGCGGCGTCTTGAACCCACCAGGCGCCCTCGTCGAACCCCGGCAGGGCGGCGATGCGATTCGTGGTCGCCCGTCGCACGGTTCCCGTTGCGAGGACCTCCCCCTCCAGGCGGTCGGCCCAGCCCGCCGGGTCGTCTTTCGCCGAAATATCGAGCATGGCTTCGGATAAATGCGCTTCTACGATTTTTCGCGCTGTTTGTGCGCCGTAGGCCCGCTCCCAGGATCGCCAGAGCCATCCGGGCGTGTTGATGCGCAGCGGCAGCTCGTCGGCAAGGCTTGCGCCTCTGTCGCCGATTTTACGCAAGACGGCGTTGATCAGCCCTTTGAAAGGTCGGGCGTTTTTCATGGCGTCGGCGAGGGCGACGGCGGTGGACACCGCTGCGTGAGGCGGCGTTTCGAGATAAAGAATTTGCGCAGCCCCCAGGCGCAGTATGTCCTCCGCAGGCGCCGCGTTTTTGGTCAGAGGTTTGTTCAAAAATCCGTCGATCACGGCGTCGACGGCGCCGAGCCGACGCAAGGTCGTTGAGGTCAGCGCCCTGGCGAAAGCGCGGTCCGGGCCCTCAAGGGTTTGAAAGGTGCGCGATTCGCCAAGGGCGGCGTCAAGGCCGGTGCGACGTCGGAGGACGCTGTGCAAAAGCTCCCGTGCGGCCCGTCGGGGGGCGAGGCCGGATATTTCTTTATCGTAAGGCATGGGCGCGCCTTAAAGCACGGGCGCCCCGATTTGGCAAAGAGTATGTTGTCGCGTACTTTTTCGCGGTTGCGGGATAAAGAAGGCGTAGTAAAGTCAAAGCCTTGTCGGTTGCGTCTGTTTGTTTTCCGCGCGCTTGCCCGCGCCCCGTCCGTCGGAAACGTTTTTTGCGGAGTTTTGATGAATTACGCGCCGCGTCTCCAAAAACCCAACGCGCCTGTCGGCGCGCGGTCTGTCGCCCTGGTCGATGGCGAGGCCGGGCGCAGTGCGGTGTTTCATCTGGTCAGCATTTTGCGACGCCGTTGGACGCTTTTGTTCGCTTGCATTGCGTTCGGCGTCGCCATAGCGGTCCTGGCCGCCGCCGCCATGCCGAAGCGGTATGGGGCGACAGCGGAGCTTTTGCTGAGCCCGCCGCAGCAGGCGGTCGTCGACCTCGCCCCCGCCGAGGGCGGTCCCGGCGGTGAACGGGCGTTTGTGGAAAGCCAGATCGAACTTTTGCGCTCTGACGTTCTGCTCGCCAATGCTGCACAGCGGCTGCAATCCAGCGACGTTGCTTTTGGGGCTCAGACGTCAATCGCCGCGGCGATGCTCGGCGGCGCGCCGCCATCGGCTGAGCCGCCGTCCCTCGCCGAGGCGACGGCGTTGCTGAAAGACATGATCCGTGTTCGCCGCAAAGGGGCGAGCTACGTTGTCGCCGTAACCGCCTCCGCCGGCGCGCCGGAGGCCGCGGCCGCAGCAGCGAACGCCGTTGCGGACTCTTATGTGGCCGATGAGGCCGCCTGGCGCATAGAATCCCTGCGCCAGGCGAACGTCTGGCTGGAGCAGCGCCTTGAAGCCGTACGCGACGACCTGTCGGCATCGGAGCGCGCCGTGGAGGCGTTCCGGGCTGACAACGGTTTACTCGACGCCGGCGGCGTCACATTGAATGCCCGTCGCCGCGCCGATCTTAACGCGGATATTCAAGCCGCCGCCGCGGAGCTTGCCGGACTGGAGGCGCGATTGTCCGAGATGCGGCGTCTGGTCGAGGGGGGCGGCGATCCGGAAACACTGCCCGGCGCTTTTCAGTCTCCGGGCATAACGGCCTTAAAAACACGCCGCACGGAGCTTAGCCGAAGCTTGGCGGAGCTGTCCGTTCGCTACGGCGAGCGTCATCCCGCCATTATCAAAGCCCGTTCGGAGCTTGCCGCCGTTGCGGACGATCTGGCGCGGGAGCTTCAGCGCGCCGTCGTCCGACAAAACAATGAAACGGAGGTCCAACGGGCCCGCCTCGCGGCGTTGCGGGCGGATCTTGCCGGCCTTACCGATGCAGCGGCCCTTGACGAGCAGGCGGGCCTTACCTTGCGCGCGCTGGAGCGGGAGGCGGCGGCCGATCGCGCGCTCTACGAAAGTCTTCTCGACAGCTATAAACGCTCGGTGATGTTCGCCGGCGCTGGAGAGGGAGGCAATGCGGCGGCTGCGGGCGCGCGGATTATAGACGCTGCAGCGCCGCCGCCGTCGCCGGCGTTTCCGGACCTGAAGTTATTCGCCGTCGCTGGTTTTTTCATGTCTGCGGCTTTTGGCGCGGTCCTGATCGGTCTCATGGAGGCGGCGAACAGAAGGTATTGGGGCCCGGGGGAGGCCGCCGAAGGTCTTGATATGCCGCTGTTGTCTTCCATCCCTCTGGTGAAACCGCCGCGCAAACGTTTTGCTTTCGTGAAAGGCCCCAAGATCCGTACGCCGCTAATGCAGCACCTTGCCGGGGCGCCGGACGGGGCGTTCGCCGACGGATTTCGTCGCCTGCGCGCAGGCCTCGATATCGCCCAACCGGGGGCGGCGCCGACGAGCGTGCTTATCGCCTCCGCTTTGCCGGAGGAGGGCAAATCCGCCACGGCTGCAGGCTACGCTGTAACCGCTGCGGCGGCGGGTCGAAAGGTATTGCTCCTTGATTGCGATTTGCGCCGTCCGGCATTGCGCCGGGCCTTCGGCTATCGCGGGGAAGCGGGGCTTCAGGACGTGCTGGCCGGCTCCGCAACGTTGGAAGAGGCTTTGTGGCGCCATGACGGCTCCGGTCTTGACGCCCTGTTTTGCACGAAGAGCATGCCCAACTCCTCTGACCTGTTGGCGTCCGATATCTTTCGGCGCAGCGTCGAGGCGTTTAAGTCGTCCTACGATCTTATCATTTTCGACAGTCCGCCTGTTTTGCCGGCGATCGACGCCAACATCATTGCGCGCGGCGTGGACGCTGTTGCGTTCTGTGTCCGGTGGGGGCGCACGCCCCGTGCTGCGGCGGAGACAGCCCTCGGCATGCTGGAGGAAAGCGACGCGCCTGTGGCTGGCTTTGTTATGACCATGATCGATCCGGTCCGTGCGGCGGGCCTTGCAGCGTCCAGCCATGACCCGTTTAAATATTACGATCGCTACAGAGATTATTATGCGAAGTGATGTTGTGCGATGGGCGGCGTTTGTCGTGTTGGTTTTGATGGCGGGTTGTGCTTCGGGTCCCGAGGCGGCCGGTCCGCTGACAACCCTGGAGGCCCGCACCAAGGACAAGGCGCGAGAAGCCGCTGAGGCGGAGCCACAGGCCGCGTTTCAATCTGATTTTCGTCTCGACACCGGAGACAAGTTGCGGGTGATCGTGTTTGGAGAGCCGGACCTTACCGGCGCCTTCGCCGTGGGCGATACCGGGGAAGTCGCGCTGCCCCTCATTGGCGCCGTTGCGGCGCGGGGGCTGTCCTTGCGTGAATTGGAGACCCGTATTGCTGAACGGTATGCGGACGGTTTTTTGAATGCGCCCCGGGTGGCGGTGGAGGTGACGTCCTATCGTCCGTTCTACATTCTAGGCGAGGTGGAAAACGGCGGGGCCTATCCTTACAGCGCCGGTCTTACCGTGATGACCGCTGTCGCCAAGGCCGGCGGCTACACCTATCGCGCCAACCGCCGGCGGGCGGTGATCACCCGTGCAGACGGACGCATCGAAAAGGTGACGGTTGGGCCTGAAACCATTGTTTTCCCGGGCGACGTCGTCCGCGTTCCCGAGCGTTTTTTCTAAAGCGTTTTCAAAACTGCGGCCCGCCGGGCTCTGCCGGCCCCGGAGACGGAACGCAAAAATACGGCGTAGCGGATGACGCCTAAAGCCCCAGAGGCGCCGGCGACGCCGAGGGTGTTGAACAAGGCGTCTGCAGCGTCCGCCTGGCGCCCATCGATGAATATCTGGGCGTATTCGCCGAGAAGCCCGAGGGCGGCGAGGCCAAGAGCGACGGCGGCGCCGGCCCGGGGCCAGGCGATTCCGGCGCTGATCGACAAAAGGAAGAACGTGAAAAAATGTGCGGATTTATCGAGGGGAGCGCCCAATGTCGTCTGCGGCGCCAGCCCGACTGCGGCCGCCAGAATGAGAGTTGCGGCGAACAGGGCGAAGGCGGCCGCCTTCGGGCGCACCTGAATAAGGCCTGTCGGCGGATCGTTGAAAACAGATTCTGTCGGGGGCGGCGCCGGCTTCGCCATAACGCAACTTCGCTCCAATTGGTTTTGCGCCGATCGAGGAATTACCCTAGAACCATTTTCGTCAAGAAAGCGCTAATATGGCGCAGGTTCGCCGGAGTGGCGTATAAATTAAGGGGCGCTGTTTATGGGCGATATGCACGCTAAAGATCTCCAGCCGAATGTTTCCCTTTGGCGCTGCACAGCGGCGGTGGCTGCAGCGGCCGTTTTGGGGGCGTTCTCCGGCGGGCCCGCCGCCGCGTCCTATGTTTCGGATTTCATATCTGTCTCGTTCAATATGAACGGCACAACGACATTTCCCGATCGCACCATGGCGGAGGCGACGAAAGCGCTCGACGGGCCGGGATCGGGAACGTTTTTCGCCCTGGGCGTCGGCGGCGCGGCGGTGTTCGACTACGGCGTTCCGTTCAGCGGTGTGAAGATCGCCGAGACCACATTGTTCTGCACTGTAAACACCGACAATTACTGCGGCGGATTTCCGGAGCAAGTGCTGGTTTACGCCTTTAACACTGCTTTTGATTTTGGGACGGACGACCCGGTTTCGTTTTTGGCCGCTCTTACGCCCGTTGCGACAGTGCGCAACGGCGGGGCCCAGGGCGCCGACGGCGGTGCGACTTTGGCGCTTGGCGGGCTGTTTCAATATCTCGGCGTCATGGACGCCAGCGCCGGCTTACCGTATTCCCCGGATGTCGATTTAACCACTTTAGATGGTTTCGATCTCGATTATCTCGCTGTGCAGCCTGTATCGGCCCCTGGCGGGGCGGTGCTGTTGTGCTTCGGCCTCGCCGCGGTGTGGGCGTCGCGGCGGCGTCGGTCATGAGCAATCGCGGCGCCTGATGACCTGCGTCTATGCGCTTTCCTGTCGCCGGCCTCGTTTATGCGGGGGGCTGATCGGAGTCGCATGGGCCTTAGTTACAGGTCTCGCCTCCTTCGCTGCGGAGCCGCCGCCTGGCGCCGGCGTTGCGGACCGGGCGCGCCCGGATTATGACCGCGTCGGCGCGCCTCTCGGTCTTGGCCGGCTTTATCCCGAGCTTGGCCTCGCCATGGTCGCCGAGGACAATGTGTTCGCAGAAGACGGTGATGCGGTCGATGATATTTATCTGCTCGCCCGTCCCGCAATCGCGTTCCGCACGAACGCCGGTCGGTACAAAGCCGATCTGTCCGCCTACGCAGCCCATCGCGCCTACAGGGAGGAAACAAGCGAGGACCGGACCGATTGGGGCGCTGCGGGTGCGTTCGAGATCAATATGGACGGCCGTCTCGCCGCACGCTTTGCCGCCGCCATCGACGCCGCCAGGGAGGATCGCGGCGCCATCGATGCGCCTTTGGAGGCCGTTGAGCCTGTTCCGGCGCGCCGGTTCGGTGGAGACGGCGCTGTCATCTTCATCTTGAACCGCCTTCGCTTTTCCCTCGGCGGGCGCTACGCCGTTGCAGATTATGACGATGTGGCGGCCCGCGGCGGCGGCGTCATCGATCAGGATTTTCGCGACAACGCCGCCGCGTTCGCTCGCGTGAAGGCCGCCCTAAACCTCGCTCCGCGCGTTTCGGCTTTTATCGCAGCAGAAGCAGGGCGTACGGATTATGACGATGATGCATCTTTTGACCGCGATTCCGACGGGGTAAAGGCGGAAGTCGGTCTTGATATTGAGGCAACGAAACTGCTCTACGGCGCCCTTTCCGTGGGCGCCGCGCGGGAGGAATTTGCCGCTGGAACCGTCGAAAGTGAAACGTTCAACGCCGCTGTCCTGTGGAATGCAACGCCCTTGACGTCGTTTCGCCTGTCCGCGTCGCGCGGTGTCGACGCCGGCGTCTCCACAGCCAGTGTCGGGCGCGTTGCGACGGAGGTCGCCGCCGGGGTCGATCACGAGGTTTTGCGCAATCTTGTTCTCACCCTGGAGGGCGAGCGCGGCGTTTACGATTATGACGCCGAAGCGCGGACAGATGAGATCTGGGGCGCGGCGTTTCGCGCTCGCTATTTATTGAACCCATCCGTTTACGCAACGTTTGAGACGCGTCACGATCAGCGTCGCTCCGATCTGCCGTTCCGGGACTATGACCGCACCGTCCTCAGCATTGGATTGAATGTCGGACGCTGAAACAGTCCGCGGCGGGCGTGCGGCGCGCATGCGCAAGGGCGCGGCGGCGAACAGCCTCGCCCTCGTGGCGCGCATCCTCCAGCAATTGCTCCAGGTGCCGCTGTTTCTCGCCTTCTGGCCCGCGGATCGCTATGGTGATTGGCTGGTCCTGTGGACGTTGCCGGCGTACCTCACACTCGGCGGTGCGGGGTTCGGCGCCGCCGGGGGGAATGTGCTGGCCGGCCTTGCCCATGAAAACGCCGGCGCTGCGGACAAGGCCAGGGCGCAAACCGTGTTCAAGGCCGTGTGGCTGATGATTACGGCGGGGACGGCCGTCATTGGCCTTGCCGTAACGCTCATTGTCGCCTTCGCCGCAAGTCGGGGCGCAATCGCCCTTGAAACCGTTCCCTCTACGGAGCTGGTCGCAGCGGTCGCATGGTTCGCTCTCTACGTCTTTTTGCGATCTGAGGCGAGTGTCATGGAGACCGGTTTTCGCTATGTTAAGGCTTATCCGCTGTATACGGTTCTCGATAATGGCGCATTGCTTGTCGAGTTCGCCGCCCTGGCTGTTGCGCTCAGCCTTGGCGGGGGCGTCGCCGATCTGGCCGCCGCGCTATGCGTTGTTCGGGCGATGGTTTTGGCGTTTGCCGCCATAGTCGTACGCGCCCGGGCCGGCTTTTTATTCGCCGGCTGGCGCAACGGGGAGATCGGCCGCGCCATGCGGGAGCTGGCGACGCCCGCTTTGGGTTTTTTGCTCGTGCCGGCGGGCCATGCTTTGTCCTTACAAGGTTTTGTGATTTTGGTGAGCGTTGTTTTCGGCGCCTCGGCCACAGCTGTGTTCGTGACATTGCGTACGATGGTGCGGTTTGTCGATACCGTGCTCAGCCTCGCCTTCAACATTATGTACTATGAGGTGGCGTATACGGAAAAGGGGGGCGAGCGCCGCGCGTTCGCGGCGCGCCTGTTTCAGGCGACGCCTGTCTTTTTTACGCTGACGTTAGGTTATTGCACCGTCCTTTGGGTGTTCGGGGATGATCTTCACGCCGTCTGGACCCAGGGAAAGGTTGCTTTCGACAAGGGACTTTTGCTGATTTTCAGCCTTGCGGCCCTTGTCCGCAGCCTGAATGCTGCGCCGGTCGCCATCGTATCCGGGGCGAATCTGCTGTTTCGCTACGGTCTGGTTTATGTCTGCGCCGCTGGTCTCGCCCTCGGCCTTGCTGTCCTGGTTGGGGGCGCTACAGATCAAATCCGGCTTGTCGCCGCCTTGATCATTGCTGTCGACAGCGCCCTGTTCGCAACAGCGCTCATCATCGCCTTGCGCCATACGGGCATGGGCTTTGCGGAGTATGCCAGGCATGCGGGCGGCTTCTCTGCGTTCGTTCTGGCGCGCCGCGAGGTCATGCGCCGCGCCGAGCGCTTCGGCAAACGTTAGCCAGCCTGACCGATGCAGCCTTGTAAGAAGCTTTCCATTTCTTTTGCGAACCGCAGGCGGTCTTCAGATCCGCTCAAAAAGTGATCGCCGTCCTTAAATTCAATATATTTATGGTTCTTATCGTTGCGTTTCAGGGCGCGCGCCATTTTGCGCGTCTGCGCAACGGGCACCGAGCGATCGTCGTCCCCATGGACAAGCAGAACGGGTATTTTGATTTCATCCGCACGCCTGGCCGGTGAATTGGTTTTCAGTTTTTCCCTGTCTTTCCAGAGGTTGCCGATATGGCGCGTGCTATATTTTCCGGCTATGTACTGATTAAAGTGCCGCAGCAAATCCGGCAGATCGGAAACGCCGGCGAAGCTTACGGCGCATTGGTATAGATCCGGTGTTTTTACTGCGCCCATAAGGGCCGCATATCCGCCATAGGAGCCCCCGACAATTGCGAGCCGGTCCATGTCAGCGTAATTTTCATTGACAAGCCATTGCGCGCCGTCGGTGATGTCGTCCTGCATCGCCTCGCCCCATTCTTTTTTACCGGCGTCTTTGAATTCTTGTCCGTATCCGACGGAACCGCGGAAATTCATTTGCAAAACGCCATAGCCGCGGGAGGCGAGAAGTTGGGCCCACCAGTCGAAAAACAGAAAATCGCGGGCATGGGGACCGCCATGGTGCATCAGGACAAATGGTAATTCCTGCGCCTCAGACAAAGCTTTGTATCCTGGCGGCAGCGTGACATAGGCGGGAATTTCAAGGCCGTCCCGCGCCATGTAACTTGTTGAAAATGTCTGGCCGAGGGGGACATCCTTCAGGTCAGGGTATGTATCAGCCAGCATGCCGATCCGCTTCGCTTTCTTATCGTAAAGATAGTAAGAAAAAGGCTGGTTTTTCTCATATGCGCGGAAAACGACATAGCTTTCGTCCGGTGAGGTGGCGGCGACTTTGACGGAAAGACCGCCGAGCGCTTTGCTGAACATCTGTTCAAGCGCTTTTCTGGAGTCGTCGAACCAATAGACTTCGGGTTCGTCTTTATAATATACGACGCCGCGCAATAGGCCGGTTTTGGGTTGTAAGATGACGCTCATCACCTCGGACGTTTCATGTTGGTAGATCTTTTTACCAAATTCGTCCTTCTCAAGATCGAATGTGTATAGAGCGGAAGGCCCGCCTTCATGATCCGAGGCGACGAGAAGCGTATTTGGCTTTGCGGAGAACGCAAGCGGGCTAAACTCATGATTGTTTTGACGCAGGCGGTGCGACATGTCTGTCCATTTTTTTTCGCCTTTCAGCTTAACCACCATGAAAGGTTCTTTTTCATCCCGCGTGCCCGTGCCAAGCCGCACTTCGCCGTCATGGTCCGCTATCCAGTCGTATACGCCCTTTTTCGGCGATTGAACCATTTTGTGACGATGGGAATCTACGTTGACGCGATAGACGCCGGGGTTATCGTTGTTATTGTAATATTGCAGCAAAAAATGCTCTGGGTCGTTCGGCAATAGCGACACCACATCCGTCTGGATTTGAACAGGGATTTCACCGTCCCGCGTTCTGAAAAGCTCCTTCACTTTATATTTCTTTTCAAGATTGACCGCTGCAAGGCGCGTTTCGGTCGTGGCCGTTCCAAAACGATTTGCGGCGAATTCAAGGGCGACGAGCAAACGTTTCTCGTTGACCCATTCCAGCCACATGACATCGGTGTCGCCTTCGCTGAAAGTTTTGACCGGTTTCAACGCTTCATCTTCGTATTTGAAAATCGTCGAGTAATAATCGCCGTCGATATTGACGCGCGCCGTCAAATGTCCGCCGTCCGGGGCGATATCGACATCTGTCATGTAAGGCAATTGCGCAAAGGCTTCGACCGGCGGGGCGGCGTTCGCGGGCGCAACAGCACTAAAGGCGAGAGCGGCGATCGCGCCGTAAACCCGACGCGGAAATCTATTCAACATGATCAAACATCCCCCAACGGACGCCAAACACTTGCGCCCTTGTCCAATATACTGACGTAATAAAGAATGTATCGCAAGATCACATAAAAAGAGCAAAGAAAAAGGGCGGCCTGTAAAGGCCGCCCTTTATGAAGTTTTATACACTATTGTGCAGGGGGCGTTACATCATGCCGCCCATACCGCCCATGCCGCCCATGTCCGGCATTGCAGGGGCGCCGCCGGCGTCTTTCTTCGGCGCTTCGGCGATCATGGCTTCCGTCGTGATGAGGAGGCCTGCAACGGAGGCTGCGTCTTGCAACGCTGTACGGACGACTTTCGCCGGGTCGATGATGCCGGCTTCGATGAGGTCGACATAGTCTTCCGTCTGAGCATTAAAGCCGAAGGTCGTGGAGCCTTGCTCGAGCAATTTACCCACGATGATGGAGCCTTCGCCGCCGGCGTTTTCAACGATCTGGCGGATTGGCGCTTCCAAAGCCTTGCGGACGATGTTGACGCCGGCGTCCTGGTCGGCGTTCTCGCCGGAAACGCCTTCAAGGGCTTTCGAACCGTAAAGAAGCGCCGTCCCACCGCCAGGAACAATGCCTTCTTCCACGGCTGCGCGCGTGGCGTTCAAGGCGTCGTCGACGCGGTCTTTACGCTCTTTCACTTCCACTTCCGTTGCACCGCCGACTTTGATCACAGCAACGCCGCCGGCCAATTTGGCGAGACGCTCTTGCAGTTTTTCACGGTCGTAATCGGAGGACGTTTCTTCGATTTGCGCACGAATTTGAGATGTGCGGCCATCGATGTCGCCTTTATCGCCAGCACCGTCCACGATTGTCGTATCGTCTTTGGTGATGGAGATGCGCTTGGCGGTGCCGAGCATGTCGATGCCGACATTTTCGAGCTTGATGCCGAGGTCTTCGGAGATGACCTGACCGCCTGTAAGGATCGCAATGTCTTCGAGCATCGCTTTGCGGCGATCACCAAAGCCCGGCGCTTTAACCGCTGCGATTTTCAGACCACCGCGCAATTTGTTGACGACGAGCGTGGCGAGGGCTTCGCCTTCAACGTCTTCAGCGATAATGAGGAGCGGACGGCTCGTTTGCACGACGCTTTCCAGAAGCGGCAACATCGCTTGCAGGTTGGAAAGTTTTTTCTCGTGGAGAAGAATGAGCGGATCTTCCAGCTCGGCGATCATTTTGTCCGCATTCGTAATGAAGTACGGGGACAGGTAGCCGCGGTCGAACTGCATGCCTTCCACAACGTCAAGCTCGGTTTCGAGAGACTTGGCTTCTTCAACCGTGATGACGCCTTCGTTGCCGACTTTTTCCATCGCTTGCGCGATCATGTCGCCGATTTCTTTCTCGCCATTGGCGGAAATCGTGCCGACCTGGGCGATCTCGCCGGAAGCGGCGATTTTCTTGGAGCGGCCTTTGATGTCTCCGATGACTTTGCCGACGGCGAGGTCGACGCCGCGCTTCAGGTCCATCGGGTTCATGCCGGCGGCGACGGATTTTGCGCCCTCGCGGACGATCGCTTGGGCGAGAACCGTCGCCGTCGTCGTGCCGTCGCCGGCTTCGTCATTGGTTTTGGACGCAACTTCGCGGACCATTTGAGCGCCCATATTCTCGAACTTGTCTTCAAGCTCGATCTCTTTGGCGACGGTGACGCCGTCTTTCGTCGTGCGCGGGGCGCCGAAGGACTTGTCGATAACGACGTTGCGGCCTTTCGGGCCGAGAGTGACTTTTACAGCGTTGGCGAGAATGTCGACGCCGCGCAGCATTTTCTCGCGCGCATCGACGTCGAATTTGACTTCTTTAGCAGCCATGGATCAGTGCTCCTGAATAATAGTGAAAAAGACAGACACGTTCGGTCTAGAGAATGCCGAGAATGTCGCTTTCTTTCATGATCAACAGCTCTTCGCCGTCGAGTTTGACTTCCGTGCCGGACCATTTGCCGAACAAAATTTTGTCGCCGGCGGATACGTCCAATGCGATCCGCGCGCCGCTATCGTCCCGGGCGCCTTCGCCGACGGCGACAACTTCGCCTTCTTGCGGTTTTTCTTTCGCCGTGTCGGGGATGATGATCCCGCCAGCGGTCTTTTCGTCTTCTTCGATCCGGCGTACGAGGACGCGGTCATGGAGAGGGCGAAAGCTCATCTCTATCGTCTCCTGCTTCGAATAAATTGATGCATCATTTCATAGTTGCGCCCGAGGACGCGGCGTCAGCACTCAATCCATATGAGTGCTAACACGCTTGCAAGTAAGGCTGTGACAACGTTGTGTCAAGAAGTCGTGAGGCGCTTTTTTGCTGTGGAAAGGGCCTTTTTTCGCCAGAATCTGATAAGAGGCTGTCATCCGATCGCCAAAAAGGCGAAATTGGAACGTTTCGACCAACAGAATGTTCACGTTTCAGCGTTTAACGGATGGATTTCCAACATTTCACTCGGGGAGCCCGAACTTATGAAACAGTATCTCGCCATCGCCGCCGCCGGTCTCATGGCCGCCGCCTGCACCACCACCGACCCTTACACAGGGGAAGCCAAGCGCTCCAATACGGCGCGCAACGCCACCATCGGCGCTGTCGTCGGCGCTGTGGGCGGCGCGCTCACCAATACAAATAGCGGCGAGCAGGCGTTGAAAAACGCCGCCATTGGCGCAGCGGCCGGCGCCGCTGTAGGCGGCGGCATCGGCGCTTACCAGGATCGCCAGGAGGCGAAGCTTCGAGCTAAACTCCAAGGCTCCGGCGTCTCTGTCACGCGGGTCGGTAATGACATTGTCTTGAACATGCCGTCAAATGTGACCTTTGCAACCGACCAGTTCACAATCTCTAACGCGTTTTACGACACGCTTGAGTCTGTCGCCCTTGTGTTGAAAGAGTTCAATCAGACAAGCCTCAACGTCGCCGGTCATACCGACAGTACGGGCTCCGATTCCTATAACCAGCAATTGTCGGAAAAACGCGCCGGAGCTGTGGCCAATTTCCTCATCTCCAACGATGTGAACGCGGCGCGGGTCCGCACCTATGGGTTCGGTGAATCTCGCCCTATTGCGGACAATTCAACGGACTTTGGTCGTCAGCAAAACCGCCGCGTGGAAATCACAATCGCGCCGAGCGGCGCCTGACACGCCTCAAAATTATTAAAAACAACGCGCTCTGAAGCTTTCGCTTTGGGGCGCGTTTTTTTACGCTGCGTTTGCGGTCTCCTGACAGAAGGCTGTCAGGAGGGGCGTGCGATAGAAGGGGCGTTCCACCGCGCATTCAGTCAGGAGAAGCCCTATGACATTCAAGCCAGAACATTTCGCTGTATGGATCGAGATTCCGGTGACGGATTTAGACCGTTCTACGATATTTTATAATACAGTATTCAAGACCGAGCTGAAAATTGAAAACACAGGTCCCAATCCTATGGGCGTCTTCCCGACCGCGAACAGCCCCATGGGCGTGTCCGGCCATATTTACCCTGGAAAACCGGCTGAGAACGGCGCGGGGCCGAGCATTCATTTGATGTGTCCAGACGCTTTGGACGAAACGATCAAGCGCGTTTGGGACGCAGGCGGAAAGGTTTTGTCGGACCCTATTGAAATACCTCCTGGCCGGTTCGCCTATTGCCTTGATCTTGACGGCAACTCCATCGGACTGTTTGAGCCGAAGGCGGCGTAAGGTGCGCCGCGCCGACCGCCTGTTTCAAATCGTCCAGTATTTGAGGGGCGGTCGGCTCGTCACAGCGGCCCAGCTGTCCGAACGTTTGGAGGTCTCCGAACGCACGATTTATCGCGACATTGCGGATCTGCAATCCACAGGCGTTCCCATCGACGGGGCGGCGGGGGTCGGATACCTCATGCGCGACGGCTATGAGTTGCCGCCTTTGATGTTCACGCGCGATGAAATCGTAGCCCTTGTGGCTGGGGCGCGATTGATCCGCGCTTGGGGCGGGGCGGCGATGGCGCGCGCCGCCGAAGAGGCGGTTGTAAAAATCGAATCCGTTCTGCCGGAGGCGGAGCGCCGCCGCGCAGCGGACATTGAAATCCACGCCATGGCCTATGAGATGACGGATACCGTGCGTGATTTGATTGATGAGATAGAAAAAGCTGTGGAGGCGCGGCGCCGGATCGTTTTGTCCTATCGCGATGTGAAAAGCGTAACAACGGATCGGGCGGTGCGCCCCCTCGGTCTGTGGTTTTGGGGGAAGGTTTGGACCCTGATCGCGTGGTGCGATTTGCGAAACGATTTTCGAATGTTTCGTATAGATCGTATAGGCGCGCTGTCAGTCGGCGCAGCATTCCGCCCTGAAAAAGGCAAGATGCTGGCCGATTTTTATCGGACGATGGAAACGCACGGCGCTCCCCCATCGCCCTAAAGGTTCGGATTATGCGACCTGTTGTTGCAATTCGCGATAAAGGTCCGTGCCTTCCTGAGCGTAGGTGTTGGCGTTGTCTACCGCACAGCTTAACGAATCAAGATTGGTGTTGACCTCGCCAACGGCTTGGGCGGCCTGTTGCAAATTCGATGTAATATCGCGAGTGGTCACGGATTGTTCTTCAATGGCGGCGGCGACGCCGGTGACGCTGGATTCAACCGTCTCAACAGCTGATTTAATACTGTTCAAACGCTCAACAACATCCCCAGCCACGCTCTGCATGCCGCTGATTTCTGTAGAAATCTGATCTGTGGCGCTCGCCACCTGGTTTGCAAGAGACTTCACCTCTGATGCGACAACGGCGAACCCCTTGCCGGCGTCGCCCGCACGCGCCGATTCAATCGTTGCATTAAGGGCGAGCAGGTTGATTTGCCCAGCGATGTTTTGAATAACCTCGACAATAGAGTTCATGGCGCCGGCCGCATTTGACAATTGTGACGTTGACCGATCAGCGGATTCTGTCTCGTCCATGGCTTTCGACACTTCCATGCGAGAGTTTTCCATATTGCTCGCAATTTCATTCGCCGCTGCTTCGAATTGCTCTGCAGCCGTTACAATGGAATGAACGGTTTCCATGGTGTTGTTGGACGCCTGCGTCGCAGAGTTGGTCTGGGTGTTGGCGTCGCCCACAGCGACCAGAATCTTTTCAAGATTGGAATCCACCAACTTGCCGACCCGCTCGCTTTCTTGCCGCGTCAAAACCTGATCGGTGATGTTCGTTGCGTATTTCACGACTTTGACGGGGTTGCCGCTGGGATCGAAGATCGGGTTGTAAGAGGCCTGAATCCAGATTTCTTTACCGCCTTTGCCAATACGCTTGTATTCGGCGGCTTGATATTCGCCGCGGGCAAGGCTTTTCCAGAACTCTTTGTACTCGGCGCTGCGCCCATAGTCCGTCTCTACGAACTTTGAATGGTGCTGGCCTTTGATTTCGTCCAGGCTGTAGCCCACGGTGGCCAGGAAGTTTTCATTGGCGTCAAGAATGGTTCCGTCCAGTTCGAACGTAATGACGGCCTGGGATTTGTTGATCGCGTCGATTTGGCCGCGATAATCGGCGGCCTGCATCTTTTGCGCTGTAATGTCTGTCGCAAACTTCACGACTTTCACGACGTTGCCGGCGCCGTCCAAAATTGGGTTGTAAGAAGCCTGAATCCAGATTTCTTTGCCCCCCTTGGCGAGACGTTTATATTCGGCGGACTGAAACTCGCCCTGACGAAGGGTCTTCCAGAAATCAGCATAGTCTCGACTTTTTTCGTATTCCGGTTCTACGAACATTTTATGGTGCTGGCCGACGATTTCATCCAATCGGTAGCCCATCGCGCCAAGAAAATTTTCATTGGCCCACAAAATCTCGCCGTCCGGTTTAAAGTGGATGATGGCTTGCGATTTATCCAGTGCGCTTAGCATGGATTCCAGTTCACTACGCCCCGCTTGGTTGGCGGACCGCGTCGTATCCTCGTGGTTTGTCTGAAACAGGTTAGAAAACCAATGCGCCATAGTCATAGTCTTTGCCTCAACTTTTTTCATTGCGCGGGCTGAGAGTGTTTAAAAGTCTTATTGGTTCGCCCGCCTGCATTATGGGTGAAAATGGTAAATGCAAAGCGAAAGCCGGGAAGGCGCTGGACGCATATATGGTTAACGAGTTGTAAACGCCCGCGAATTAGCTTCTGAGTGAACGCTTCCGTTCGTTTTGGACTTTTTCGATGCCCGCCCTGACGCATTGCCTTATCGCCGCCGCCTACGCGATGCTCGCCATCGTGCTTGGGCTGATCGTGCGTCAAACCGGCGGCGCGTCTGAGGTCGCATGGTTTTTAGGGACGGGATTCTTATTCTTGAGCGCCCATATTCATGGGGCCGTCGCCCGTGCGTTCGAGCGTGCGGCCGTCGAAGATGAGTTTGCAGATCTTCGGCGGGCCAACATCATTTTGTCGGAGGAACTTGACGTCGCGCGCAAGCGTCTTTCAACGCTCGCCGCCGACATTGAGGTGTCCGCCGCCGCCCGGGCGCAGGAGCGCGCGCTTGAGTTAAAGATGATAGAAAGCCTGCTCGCCCGGATTTTGAACGCCGTTGCAGACCCGGATGCGGCCGCGGCGGCTGAAATCGCCGCAGGCGGCGCAGGCTATGACGCTGTAGCCGCGCGGGACGACGCCGCCGTCCTCGCCAAAATGCGCGGCGCAATCCAGCAGAACCGCATCGATCTTTATTTGCAGCCGGTGGTCAGCCTGCCCCAGCGCAAAGTGCGTTATTTCGAAGCGTTCTCCCGCCTGCGTGATGAGGACGACGCCGTGCTCGCCCCGTCTGAATATCTCGACAGCGCAGAGCGGGCGAACTTGACGCCGATTATCGACAGTATGTTGTTGTTCCGCAGTGTGCAGACCTTACGGCGTTTTGCGCGTAAGGAAAAACGCATCGGCGTGTTCTGTAATATTTCCCTGCGCACCTTGCGGGACCAAACGTTTTTTCCGCAGTTTCTCGACTATCTCACCCAGAACCGCGATTTGCGCAGTGTCTTGATTTTTGAGTTCGGGCAAGCGGCGTTCGAAGCCTTCGGCGATGTTGAAACCCACGCTTTGGCGAAGTTGGCGGAGCTTGGCTTTTCGTTCTCCCTCGACCATGTCGACCGCCTGGATTTTGATCTGATCGCCATGCGGGAGAAAAATTTCCGCTTTGTGAAAGTCTCAAGCGCCGTTTTACTGCGCTCTTTAAATCCAGG
The DNA here is from genome assembly GCA_039183635.1 of Pseudomonadota bacterium. GTDB lineage: Bacteria > Pseudomonadota > Alphaproteobacteria > Caulobacterales > Parvularculaceae > JBCDBL01. The sequence continues at coordinate 7,517 of JBCDBL010000059.1, read as the reverse complement.
CGACGTCCCTGAGGACCAGGAGGCCTTCGCCTTTGACGCCGCCCCGGACATACGCGCAGAGGATTTCAAGGAGCTGCTCAACCGCTACGGCATGGACCTTATCGCCGAGAAACTGGAGAGCGAGGGCGAGGTGGTGGAGATACTCGATCTCCATGTGGACTACGCCCAGGGCCATGTGTTCGGCGCGCCGCAGATCGCCCGGGACGCCGAGGCCCTTGGCGAGACCTACCTGCGCGGCGGCGAGATGCAAAAAGCCGCTCTTACCTCGTGAATTTTTTGTCAATCCTGACGGCGGTTTTGGGGGCGTTTGACGTTTGCGCGCGCCTTGGCGTATGTCCACGCCATGTCCGATAACATTCCCATACTGTCCGGTCTGTCCGACATTGCGCAGCGCTATGACGCGCTTCTGTGCGACGTCTGGGGCGTCGTCCATAACGGCCGCGAGGTGTTCGACGGCGTCGCCGCGGCGCTGACGGCGTTTCGCAAAGAGCGCGGGCCTGTTTTGTTGCTGACGAACGCACCGCGTCCCTCATCTGTGATCCCGGCGCAGCTCGACCGCCTCGGCCTGCCGGCGGCGGCCTATGACGGCGTCGTCACGTCGGGCGACGCAACCCGGGCGGAGCTCTCCGCCCGCGCGCCGGGACCGGCGTTTCATCTGGGGCCGGACAGAGACGACGCCTTGTTTGAAGGCACTGGATTGGAGCGCGCGGCGTTGGATACGGCCCGGTTCATCATCTGCACAGGCCTATGGGACGATGAAACCGAAACGCCGGAAGATTATCGCGCCTTTTTTAACGACGCCTTGGCTAAAGGCTTGCCGCTTTTGTGCGCCAATCCCGATATCATCGTTAAACGGGGCGATAAAACTATTTATTGTGCAGGCGCGCTCGCGGCGTTTTACACTGAACTTGGCGGGCAGTCTCTTTACGTGGGAAAACCCCATGACCCGATTTACAATCTCGCCTACGAACGTTTGGCGCAGATCGTGGGGCGTAAGGTCGAAAAGTCGAAGGTCCTCGCGATCGGCGACGGTATGGGCACCGACATCGCCGGCGCCAATGGTCAGGACGTCGATGTTCTATTCATCGGCGGGGGCATACACGGCGCGGAGGCGCAGAGCGACGACGGCGCCCTTGACGGCGAACGTTTGAATGCGTTTTTCGCAGCGGAGGGCCGGACGGCGATCGGCGCCTTGCCGCGGCTTGTCTGGTGACGCGCAGCACCCCTGAAGCGTAAGGAGGCCGTTCCATGTTGGCGTTTATTGTGCGTGGAGAGAACAATGAATTCGACGGGCTTGAGGAGATGCAGGCCCTGTTTGTCACGACCCTGTCTGAAGCGTTGCCGGGCATGCCGATAGGGCTTTGGCCGGCGGTGGAAGACCCGGGCGCGGTGCGTTATGCGGTTGTCTGGAATCCGGGAGAAGGGGTCTTCCCAAAGCTCCAGAACCTTGAAGCCGTTCTGTCCCTGGGCGCCGGTGTGGACCATGTTGTCGGTGTGACGGATCTGCCTGCGGATGTTCCGCTGATCCGTCTTGTCGACCCGGCGTTGACGGATGGTATGACGGAGTATGTGGTGATGAGCGTGCTGGCGCATCATCGAGATATGCTCGACTATAGGGCCCGGCAAAATGACAAAACATGGCGGCGGCGACTGCCGCTGTTGGCGGGGCGGCGGCGGGTTGGCGTCATGGGGCTCGGCGTTCTGGGCCGCGCCGCCCTTCAGGGCCTGAAACCATTCGGTTTCGATCTTGCCGGTTGGTCGCGAACGGCGAAGGAGATCGAAGGCGTCACCTGTTTTCATGGTGATGATCAGTTGAAGGATTTTGCGGCCCGCACGGACATTCTGGTTTGCCTCCTGCCATTGACGCCTGACACGACCGGAATTTTGAGCGCTGAATTGTTCGCGATGCTCCCCGACGGCGCAAGCATCATCAGCGTCGGCCGTGGCGGGCACCTGCGCGACGCTGACCTCCTGGCAGCGCTTGACGCCGGCAAGCTTTCCGGCGCGACGCTAGACGTTTTCAGCGAGGAGCCGCTTCCCGGCGACCATCCGTTCTGGTCGCATCCGAAGATCGTCGTGACGCCGCATATCGCGAGCGTTACGACGCCGGTCTCTACGGCGAAAACACTTGCGCAGTCTATTATCGATCTTCAAGAAGGGCGTATCCCGGCCGGTCTTGTTGATCGACAACGCGGCTATTGAGGCGGTATACTGATAGAGTTCATAGATTTTGCACAAAAGATACGTATAAAAATAATTTTCTCTAGCTGAATCTGCGCTTTAATTCTCTCGACCATTCATCGTGCATGAACGCGGCGACGTTGAGAAGGCCTTCGGCGTCAAACCCCCAATCGGCGCCGGCGGCGTACCAAAGTTCTTCGCGCTCTTCATCTGTATATCCTGGTTTTAGGAGCTCCTCGCAAAGTGCGATGACCTCTTCAAGCTCTTTCCTTGTCGTCACCTCTAAATCGGCGGTGACAAGGTCGTTGAGATCTGGATAGTCTTCTTCAGAGTTCTGGTAGAAAATACCGCCCCACGTGGCTTTCAGATTTCTGGAAATTTTGAACTTCGCCATAGCGTCACCTGATCGGAAATGCGGTCACAATATTATACCCCCGCTCAGAATTCGGATTGTAGCGTATCACAACGCGCACGCCCTTGGTCGATCTTATGCGAGGTTCCCGCAGCCCCCCGCGCGAAAGCCTCTTTTCCTGTCTTTGAACGGAACCTCGCTTCTATCACCTGATTACGCCTGATCCCTCCGCTCGCAACTTGATTCACAATATCCTCGTTTCGCGCCAATGTTGCTCTGACGAGCTTGTCCGCCGCCTCTGTTGAGGGAAATGATCCCTGAGTGAACGTGTTTTTATCAGCAGTCTGCTGGACGATTTTGCCAATTCGCGGAACTCTTGACGTAAGTCGCGCAAGCCGCTGCTTCTGTCTAACGCGGGCTTTGAGCTGCGCGCTCGTCTTGCCCACATGGTCGCGAATAGCGTGACCGCGATGGGACCCGCCTTCCTCGTCGCGAAGCGTAACAGGGTTGCGGCCGAACGGGCCATTGGCGTCCGTCCATTGACCGCCTGTGGGAAACCCGGCTGGGGCGCGTGGTTGGTTCGGGTCGAAACCGTTCTTTAGATCAAACAGCCATACATGAAGATCGGCGAGAGCAACGCGACTGTACGCAAGATCGCACTTCTGTCTCCGCGAAAGGACGCGCCTCTCATTCAGTTGAGCGTATCTTTCGTCCATGTATTCGCCTGCCGACCTAAATCGTCAGCGCGTATGGAGGCGACATGTCGATCGGGGATTACTTTTAAAGCGATCTCGGATCAATCGAGATCGCTCAATCGCTTTCAGTTCTTGTTTGTGTGCGGTTCGTCGTCTGAATCTGATGAACCGGGACGTGCTTTAGAGCCGTTTGCGTCTGATATGCTTCAATATGAAGGCGACTAACGGCTCCAAGTCTTTGTTTTGGCGGACCCGTGCACGGCGAGCTGGTGATCCGCTTCGCCTGCTATCCGCTCTAAACGCGATCAGTCGAACAGGGCGTCGATATCGTCCTGGCTGAACACGTCGTCGACGGCGCTTTGGTTTAACGCCTCGTCGACAAGTTGCGGTCCGTGGAGAAGGTTTTCCTCCGCCCGGGCCTCTTCGGCCTGTTCTTCGTCGGTGGCGAAGTCCGCATCTTCAATGCCGGCGGCTTCCAGAAGCCGGGACATGCGCGTTTCGATATAGGTGATGGTGCGGATGACCTTTTCGATTCTCTGGCCGGTAATGTCCTGGAACGAACAGGCCTCGAAAATCTCCATCACCTTGTCGTTCACGGTCTCCTGATAGGCGGCCGCATCGGACGGATCGGCGCCCATGATCTCTTCGGCGGCGGCCATGATCGTCCCTGTCGCGGTCTCCGTATGCTGGACGATCGCCTCCAGCTCCCGGCCGGCCTGGGGCAGCTGATTGTTCTTGATTTTGTTGGGCTGTAATGCGGCGATTTCCGCCCGGGTGCGGGCGATGTGCCCGGCGAGCGCCCTGATTTCGCCGATGACGTCGTCCTGGACGTCCTTGGCGAGGCCCTCCGCCGCGCTGACGAAATCCTCGGCCACTTGCAGCGCCGCGCCGAACGGCGCGTCGGCGTCGACCCCCCGCAAACGATTTAAGACCTCAATGACGGCGGCGGCGTTCGCCTCGCCTTGGGGGGTATGACCTTGCTGTGCGGGCATACGTCTTATCTCCACACCAGCGCGCCGGGCGCATACGTCCACGTATGAGGCGTAAAAGCCCACACGCCAAAACCTCTAAAAGTCGCCGAGAACGGCGGAAATTTTCGTCTTCAACGTCGCGGCGTTGAAGGGTTTGACAATGTAATTGTTGACCCCTGCTTTTTTCGCTGCAACGACGTTTTCCGTCTTCGATTCCGCTGTGATCATGATGAAAGGCGTCGGCTTCAGACGGTCGTCTTTACGCACTTCCTGCAACAATTCGTAACCGGTCATCGGCTCCATGTTCCAGTCGGAAATCACAAGACCGTATTTGTTCGCTCGTAGCTTTTGCAGCGCTTGCGCGCCGTCGGCGGCGTCGTCGACATTTTGAAAGCCAAGCTGTTTTAAAAGGTTGCGAATAATGCGGATCATCGTCTTGTAGTCGTCCACGACGAGGACGGGCATTGAAAGGTCTACGGCCATTAAGGTCGCTCCATTATTGTAGCAGTCTTGTTTTTGCGTCGCCGTCATGGATACGGCCGGCGAAAAAAGACGATAGACCGAAGGCCTTAAAAATCGCGTTAACGCAAACATCCTTAAGTTGCGCGGCGGCGTGTTTTCGTTGCGTTGGGGCTTGGGCGCCAGTATGAGGGCGGCTATGAGGCTGATTTCGTACGGAAAAGATCGATTGTCTGACGCTGAGGGCGCGGTGGCGGCGCTCGGCAATTTCGATGGCGTTCATAAAGGCCATCAGGCTCTGATCGCCGAGGCGGCGCGTTTTGCGCAAGGTTTGGCCGCGCCCCTTGGCGCAGCCGTGTTTGAGCCCCACCCGAGGCGTTTTTTTCAAGCCGATGCGCCGCCCTTTTTATTGATGCGCGTCTCCGATAAAGCGCGCCTTTTGAACGATCTCGGCTGCGATCCGATTTTCGTTCTTCCCTTCGATGCGGCGATGGCGGCCCTGACGCCGGAGGCGTTTGTCCGGGATGTCCTGGTGGACGGGTTGAAGCTCAAGGGCGTGGTTGTGGGCGGCGAGTTTCGTTTCGGCGCGCGCCGGGCCGGCGGCGTCGATGCTTTAAAGGCCCTGGGCGCTTCGGCGGGCCTTGCCGTACATATCGTAGAGCCCCGCTCTGCCCGGGATAATGAAGATAAATACTCCTCAACGGATGTGCGCGCGGCGTTGAGAAACGGCGATCCCAAGCGCGCTGCGGATATTCTTGGGCGGCCCTGGTTCGTCGAGGGCGTTGTGTCGGAGGGCGACAAACGCGGACGCACCATTGGATTTCCAACAGCCAATATCTGGCTCGGCGACCTTGTGGAGCCGCGATACGGCGTTTATGCGGTGACTGTAAACGTAGAGGGCGCGCTCTATGCCGGCGTCGCCAATTTCGGCCGTCGCCCGACCGTAAAGGGCGATGCGCCGCGGTTGGAGGTGCATTTGTTCGGTTTTGACGGCGATCTTTACGGGAAGACGGCGGCGGTGGCGTTTTATGACTTTTTAAGGCCTGAGCAGGCGTTTGACGGCCTCGACGCGCTGCAAGAGCAAATCAAAAAAGACGCCGCCAAAGCCCGACGCCTCGCCGATGCGGTCCTTTCTCCCTCGTAAAACCGGTCACATTTTCGCCTTATTTGTAACGTCCGGTTGCCTGGCGCGTGTCACGCAAAAGTGGATACCAGTTTTGCGTAAAAGACACGCGTACACAGACCTAGAGCACGTCATATGAATTCAATTAAATGAGACGCGCTTTAAGAAGCGGGGGCGCTTTTGGTAAGGCGAGACGCGATATGCGTAAATTGATTTTGTCTTTTACAGCGGCCTTAACAGCCTCAACAGGTTTGTTTATGGCCGGGGGCGTCGCTGTCGCCGGCGATGATTATTATGACTACGGCGGACATCGCGCCTACAAACACGGATATCATCGTCATCACCATCGCCATAGGCGCCATAGTAAAGTCGACGGCGACGCAGTGGCTATTGTGGCGGGCGTCGTGGTCGGCGCGCTTGTGCTGGACGCGATTTTAGACGATCGCCGCCGCAACACGACCTATCATCGGGCTTACCCGCCGGCGCCGCCGCCGAAAGGGTATTCCACAAGCTACCGACGGGCAGGCGATCCGTACGCCGCTGACGGATGGTCTTCGGCGCCAGACGGGCGAACGCGGCCTATCGCAGGCTCCGCCGGCGCGGTTGAGGCGTGCGCGGATGAGGCTGGTCGGCTCTTATCCTATGAAGGCGCCGTTAACTCCTATGTTCGAGGCGTGACGGCGGCCGACCGTCTTGAGGGTGGCGTATGGCGCGTGGAAATGGACGTCATCGCCGAATGGCGCGGGGCCGCCTCCGTGCGCCCGGTCCTGTGCGAGGCGTCTGACCGTGGCGTTCAATCGGTGCGGCTGGGTTGATTTTCATCCTTACATATAAAAAGGCGCAGACGAATTTATAATTCGCCTGCGCCTTATATACGACGGGAGGGGTGCGTTTAAGCAAGGCTTAAAGACGCTGGGGGGCTCCGTCGCATATTCTTAAAAACCCAAGCATTCAGCTTGACGCCTCCATCACCAGGACGCCGTCTGCTGACATTTTGAGGCCCGATAAAGGCGTCCGCATCGTTGAAACGGCGCCGCTTGTCGGGTCGATCGTCTGTATGACCGCCTCGCGCGCGCCGTCGGCGCCTTCTTCCACATCTGCGATGCGGCCGATTTCTGAGGCGTCGGCGCCGAAAACAGGACGGCCGCGCAAATCGTCTGCGGACATCTCGTTGAGGGGTTTTGTTTGCGCGGCGACCGCGACGGCCGGGGCGGTTTCAGAAGAGGTTCCCGCAGCAGCGCCCACTGCAACGGGCGCGGCCAAAAACAGGACGATGGGCCCGTACTTTAGAATAGATTTCACCATGACCAGAACTCCTTAGAAGGTTTGCGGCTTTACAATCGTCCGCCCCAAAACCCCCGGTCGATGATTAAAATCTGGGGCGTTTCGCGTGGCTTGTCAGGGACAACACGGTGACATTTTTCGTCACAAGCGCTGCAGCTTCGCATCTCATGCGAAGTTATAATTCGTAGGCGAACGAATACAAAAGCGCTATCCGCTTTTGCGTAAAAGACATGCGTAAACAAAGACCTATAGCACGTCATATGAATCCAATTAAATGAGACGTGCTCTAGGGTTTGTGGGGATTCATCAATATATCCGGTCATCCCGGACGCCGGTTTTCTCCAGGTCTTTGACCTGGTTAGAAAATCGAGCGATCCGGGATCTGGTGCAACAGATTTCAGACACGTGCAGACAGATCCCGGCGCTAACACGCGCACGCCAAAACCTATGGG
>JBCDBL010000058.1:0-25631 GCA_039183635.1 Pseudomonadota bacterium | reverse complement strand
GAATTTCTGCTGAGCTATGAAGCCGGTTGGCGCAGTCAGTGGCTGGATAAAAAGCTGACCGTTAACGGCACCGCCTTTTTCAGCGACTATCAGGATCAGCAGGTGCGATTCCTTGATGAAGAGCAGTTAAACCGAACCGTGAACGCTGGCGACACATCTATCTATGGCCTGGAATTGTCTGCTGACTATCAAGCCACAGCTGACTGGAACATCTACGGCAGCATAGGTTTGTTGGAATCGGACATAAACGAGTTCGAATTCCAAGCAGATGATCCCTCCACCACGACGATAGACGAATCGATTGACCTGTCCGGCAATGATCTCAGTCGTTCTCCGAACGTCTCTTTTACGCTGGGCGCAAGCTATGATCACGAAAGCGGCCTGTTTGGCAGCATTAGCTTAAACTATCAATCGTCTTACGATTCCAATATCTTTAATCTGGGACCGGACGAACTACTCAATGGATTGACCGAGCGTACTGAACCGTCAACATTGGTGAATGCGCGCCTTGGATACGAGATCGGAAACTTTACCCTTACGGCTTTTGTGACCAATCTGTTGGACGATAACGATCCTGAATCGATAACTCTGGGCGGGGCTAACGCGTTGCGCGTTCCAGGAACTCTGTCCGATGTTTCCTCATTCACCCTGCGGCAGCCGCGGTCCTTTGGCGTTTCTTTGGATGCGTCTTTCTAAGACAGAAAGGGCGCGTGTGGCGCGCTTGCCTGTTCAAACCGTAGTTGAGGAATTACGAGCCTCAACTACGGTTGCAAAATATATTATGTTTCCCGCAACCGTAAATACCGTGGCAAGATGATGTCGCCAAATTAGTCGTACTTTGCCGCGACCTCAGCTTGAGCGTGTCGCGCAAAAGCGGCTACCGGTTTTTGCGCAAAAGGTCGAACAATTGTTAGCCCGTCAACATAAAGACCGAAAGCACGTCATCTGAATGCGATGAAACGAGATGTGCTCTAGCGGATCAAACCTGACATTTGCGTCCCGCAACGCGCAGCGCCGCATTGCTGAGAAGCCGTGCAGACATAGTTAAGGTCATCGCCATGTCATTGCTCTTCTTAGAAGGCTGTTAGCGGATTGATGGTGCATGGCCCTTTGTTTGCAACACGATTTGCATTCTTGGCATGGCCAGTGCGAAGATTGCGAATATGGCATCTGTAGAGTAATAATTATAAACGTGAAACCACTGCAACTAGAAGAAGCTGAGATTTCAAAACTGCTTTTCGACGCGTCTGCGGCGGGCGGAGAGCAGGGTGCTTCTATGGCTCTTCCCCACGGGGCTGGGCGGCTTCTGTGGGAGGAGTTTAATCTCGACCAAGGCGTTAAGGTGACCGTTTCTCAAGGGTGGCTGGACAAGCCGGTCGCCGTCATGGGAAAAGACAGTTGCGGCCTGGAGATTGGCTTCCAGCTCGGAACGAGCAGGCGCGTTAGTATCGGCGACCAGGAAATTGTCGACGATCCGCAGCCGCTGTACTCAATTTATAAGTCAGCAGGCGGGCAAGACTTCGAGATTGTGGAGCAACCCACACGTGACGCCGCTTTTGTTGAATTCAGTTTTGAGCCTGGCGCCGTTGAGCGTTTGTGTCCGGTTCTGGATCATTCTCTAAACGCCTTGCTGGCGCGCGGTCTGGACGTTGGTAATGCGCTCTTGTTCAAGCGCCCGCTTCCGCCTTCCATGGCGGAAGCCGCCAGACGCTTGGCGCGGCCCTATGGCGGCGAAGGCTCCCGCGCGCTGGCGGCCAAACGCGACGCGTTTGCGTTGCTTGGCTTGCTCACAAATGAATGTTTCGATGGGGAGCCTCTAAGCGATGCAGGGCGAGCTCGCCAAGCGGCTGAGATTCTGCGTTCGGAGCTTGCAAATCCGCCAGATCTTGGCGCTTTGGCGAAAGCGGTCGGCTCAAAACCGCATCGTCTTTCGGCTGCGTTCCGCGCCGAATTTGATATGACGCCGAGCATGTTTGTACGGTCTGAGCGTATGCAGCGCGCGTCGGAGCGGCTTCGCGGCGGCCAGGTGCACATCGCCAGCCTCGCCTGGGAGTTGGGGTATCGGTCCACCAGCCATTTCGTACAAGCGTTTCGCGATTGGCATGGGGTAACGCCGGCGCGGTTCGGACGCATGGGGGCCGGCTCGAAAAACGACATCCTTTCTGACTGACCGACATTCAATTGGTGTTCCTATGCTGGCGCGAATTGATGAACATGGAACTCCGTATTCCGGTCTAAGAATGGAGCGTCATGACACGGCTAAACGCCTTCACTGCGATATGCTGCTTATCGTTCATAACGCTCGCGCATGCGGCTGAAGACAGCATCGCGCGGTATGGTGAGCGATACATATCTAAACCTCTCAACAATCATCAGATTGTTATTTCGACTTTAAAGCGCGCCTCGTTTCATCGGTTTCACACGACGTGCTTTAGACCTTCTTTTACGCTTATCTTTTTTACAAAATCGGCATCCACTTTTGCACGACACGCTCAAGGGCGGTTTGCAGGCGGGGCCGATGACCGGTTCGCCGTGCGCACTTTGCCAAAGCAAAGACCTGGAGGTATTGGCGACGGTTTGGCTAAGTCGCATCAGACGCAAACGGCTCCAGGTGTAATGAGGTCTGGCGAACCATTCTTCGCGCAGGTCATCGGGGTAAAGTTTACAGGTTCTGTGATGATGAATCTGGCGCAAAAAAGCCGTGTAAATCTTAATGTATCACCTAAGGATAGGCCGCAGAAGGATCAATTATCGACACATCGCGATTTCCTGATGCATGGCCTAAAGATCTGACAATATGACGAAACTATTCATCGCAAGCTTCGGGGCGGAAACCAATACGTTTTCTCCCATCCCTACAGGCGTTCAAAACTTTGAAGAGGCGATTCTCGATCATGGCAAGTTCACGCAAAGCGCTATGTCGGGCTTTTTACCGTCTATGCATGTCTGGCGTGAGATGGCGGAGGCCCGAGGTTGGGGTGTTACCGAGAGCCTGACGGCGGCGGCCATTCCAGCCGGCCGTGTTGTATCCAGCGTATACTCATCCTTCCGTGACGAGATTATGTGCGAGCTGCAGGAGGTTGAGGGGTGTGATATTGTGCTTCTCAATCTTCATGGTGCGATGGCTGCAGAACATGAAGATGATTGCGAGGGAGATCTTATCGCTGCGTGCCGGGAGATTGTCGGGCCGGATGCGGTTATCGGGGCTTTGCTGGACCCGCACGCCCATTTAACGAGCAAGATGCTTGATATGGCCGATGTTCTTGTATTTTACAAGGAGTATCCCCATACGGATATTAGTGAACGGGCGAGGGAATTGTTTGATATTGTCGCGAAAACCCATGACGGCGAGGTGAAGCCGGTCATGTCTGTCGCCGATTGCCGCATGGTGACGATGTTCTTTACCACGCAAGAACCTGGTCGCAGCTTTGTGCAGGACCTCATCGGGTTTGAACGCGATTACCCAACTGTTTTGTCTGCATCTTTGGTGCACGGATTTCCGTGGGGGGACGTTGAGGATAATGGCGCAAAAGCCTTGATCTTGACGAACCATGATGAGGCGCTTGGACGTGCGCTCGCCGATCGTCTTGTCGATCGTATTTGGTCTGAGCGGGAAGGCACCAACAGTTTCTTTGTCGATCTTGATGATGCGCTTCGGCTTGTAACAGACAAGGGGCATGGCAAGCCGTTAGTGTTGGCCGAGTTTGCAGATAATTCGGGCGCGGGCGCGCCAAGTGACGCAACGTTTATTATAAAAAAACTCCTGGAGCAGAATATCCGGGACGTTGCTATCGGGATGCTCTGGGATCCGGTCGTACTGCAAATGGCGGTAAACGCCGGCGAGGGTGCGGAAATTGCCGTCAGGCTTGGCGGCAAGGTGGGCCACGTTTCGGGGGAGCCGGTTGACATGAAAGTGCGCGTTGCAGCTTTGCGGGATAATATTGAGCAGCCGTTCGGGGAACGAACGGTTCCGACAGACCGCGTTGTTCTGCTTGAAAGCGCCGGGCTTTCCATTGTCGTGAATGAGAAGCGCCGGCAGCCTGTTCATCCTAATATCTTTGAAGAGCTGGGGGTTGATCTCGCGGCGCAGCGGGCTCTCATCGTAAAATCCTCGAACCATTTTTATGCCGGATTTGCGCCTGTTGCAGAACGGATCATCCATTTGAAATCACCAGGCGCCGTAACGCCTGATTTCGCCAAGATTCCGTTCCGGAAACGTTCTTTGCATTACTGGCCAAGGGTCGAGGACCCCTTTGCGGATGTGACGGAGACATATCCGGCAAAAGGCTCCGGCGCCGATGGGTAAGCCCACGAAAAGTCTGTCGCGCCTCCAAGTTTTTTCTTTTGCGAGCGTTGGCATTCCTGTTGGAGCGGTAAGTCTGCCTTTGTCTGTCTTTCTTGCGCCGTTCTACGCCGAGCAAATGGGCCTTGGCGCGGCTATGACCGGCCTTGTTTTCATGCTTTTGAGAGTCTGGGACCTGGTGACCGATCCGGTTATGGGATGGCTTATTGATACGCGTCCGTCCCGTTGGGGGCGCGTCAAGCATTGGCTCGCAATCAGCGTGCCCATCATGATGTTGGGTGTTTTCTTTCTGTTCAACCCCGGGGAGCCACCCGCCAGCCCGGCATACTTGGCTGTCTGGCTAACCGTTTTTTTCATAGGTACAACGATGATAATGACGCCCCATCAGGTTTGGGTGCCGACAATCACCAATACCTATGACGAGCGCTCAAAGCTGTTTTTATGGTATGAAATTTTAAATACGCTGACACTCCTCGGTTTGCTGCTCCTTCCAACTCTTTTGGCTGTTTTTGCAGACGTTGATCGCAGCGCGCAGGTCTCGATCATGGGCGCGGTTCTTCTGGTGTCCCTGCCGATTTGCATGGGTCTTGCCTTGCGATATGTCCCGGACCCCCAGCCGGACAGAAACCTGCCGCGTGCAGATTTTAGCCCTCGAGCGATTATCAGCGCCTTTCGGCATTCCGCGGTGTGGCGTTTGCTTGTAACGCAATTGCTTGTCGGTATTGCAATCGCCTCGACGGGCAGCACCTTTCTTTTCGCCGCCCAATGGGGGTTTGGGGTTACGGATACAGCGCCTGTCGCCTTGATGCTTTATTTCATCGTCGGCTTTGCGGCCATGCCTCTATGGACCGCTTTGTCACACCGCACGGAGAAGCATCACGCAATGCGTATCGTCTGCCTGTGGTCAGCGTTCGCCTATTTGGTCTTTTTACCGGCCAGCGCCATTGGCGGGTTCGTCCCACTGGCCATTGCGATTTCGATCGCTGGTGTGGGGTATGGCTCACCCTATATTCTCATCCGGTCTATGATGGCGGATGTTATTGAGCGACAGGCGAAGCTTGCTGGCGATGCGCGGGGAGGGTTGTACTATGCGTTGCTCTCCGGCGCTTATAAATCGGGCGCGAGCTTTGCTATCGGCATACCCTATATCCTACTTGGCCTGATCGTCGGCTTCGATCCCGGTGGGGATAACAACGCTGAGACCGTACAGGGACTAATGGTTGTATTTATCGCTGTGCCGCTGGTTGCTTATGGCCTGGCGGCGTTGATGATTGGCGGCTATCCGCTGACGCGCGCCATGCAGACGTCTTTGCAGGCCAAAGCGGGTGGGACATGAGGGGGGAGCGTGCGCCAACTGGCTGGGGGAAGACTGAATGTTGATAAACAGTAGTTTACGTAAACCATCGTCGCACGTTCACTTACTCATAGAAAGTCAAAATTCGTTGGTTGTTACTCATGTCACAAGGAAAGTATTCAATGCATATAAAGATGAATCGAAGGAGCCTCCTGGCCGCAGGCGGTGCGACGGCGGTATCGGCATGCTTGTCAAACTCTCCCTCAAAGGGTGATCGGGAGATCGGCATGGTGGAAGAGACATCAAACACTTTGGAATGGCGGTCCGCGCCGTCTCTGTCCCGTCCCGTTCAGGAAATCTATCCCGCGATGCATGGCGGGGAAATCTGGCTTTCGGGGGGCCTTGTCGCAGAGGCCGGGCGTATTACCGGGCCGACCGTGGAGACGCATATATTTAACAGGCAGTCCAATGCCTGGCGGCCAGGGCCAGCGTTGCCGACGCCGCGCCATCACCCGCATCTGCAGAGCCATCAGGGCGTCTTATTCTGCATTGGCGGTTTTGAAGTGATGGCCGCAGACGCTGTGTGGATCATGCAGAACGGTGGGTGGAAGCTGACCTCCAATGGATGGGAACCGCTGACGCCCGCGCCATCGCCTATTGGCGAGGCGGTGACCGCGAGCATTGGCGAAGGACTGCATGTTTGCGGCGGCCGCCAGCCCAAAGGCGAGGTTAATCGCGACACAGCCGATCATACGGATGTCGGTGCGCACCATGTTCTCATCGCAGATGTTTGGGAAACTGCTGCGCCGCTTCCAACGCCGCGAAATTCAGCGACCGCTGAAATGATCAACGCCGATTGGCGCGTGGTTGGCGGAAGAACAGTCGCAAACGGAAACAGCACGGCGCACGAAGTATATGATTCTCAAGAGGACCGCTGGCGGTCAGCCGCACCTTTGCCTGCCAGCCGAAGCGGACTTGCGAGCGGCGTTCTTGACGGCCGGCTTTATGTGTTTGGCGGTGAAAGCTTGGTGGGCGAAAGAGACGTCTTCGGCGATTGTTGGGTTTATGATCCCGCATCAGATACATGGGAGGAGGGGCCGCGCATGATGACGCCGCGCCACGGTCTTGGCGGTGTTGTTCTGGGCGATGGCCTTTATGCTATCGGCGGTGCGGAACGGCCGAGCGGCGAGGCGACAAGCAATGCCGTTGAGGTGCTGGACAGTATTGTGTGACGCAGACGGTATAAAAGCTGTTTGCTTCAGTGCCCTTAAATCGGTGTAGGCATGCGTGTCGTTACGACTTTTATGGCGTTTGTAACTAGATGTAACCGCTGGAGAACGTCTCGTTCAATCGGATTTGGACAACGTACTCTATATCTTTATTTTTACGCATGTCTTTTACGCTCTAGCTGTTACGAGGTCGACCCGATCAAATGAGCCGTGTTAGTCCGGTTATTATAATGATTGCAAAGTCGAAAAGCGCCCAGAGGTTCAGATGCCATTGTTCATCTCACGTAAAGTCGCCTTTTGATATGGGCGCCCATTCCCTGAATTGCGGCTGCGAGGCGACAAACAGTCCAAAGACGGCCAAAATCGCACTGACATAGCGGGCAAGCCAAAGTCTCTATTACTTTACAAATAAAATTTACAGTGTGCACTGTATTGTTTTGTATAAGAAAAAGAAAAAAGGCCTTTGTTTTTGTTTTGCTTTAAGCAATAGCGATTCACTTATAGAGTTGCAGCATAATGTGCGATGACGGCGAGAGCCGCCGGCGCGATAGGAGCGATTGAAGAAATGACCGATGAAAATCCGAAGACTGCGTCTGTTCATTTTGGCGACTATCAGAATGAGATTTATCTCAACGGACTTCGGGGTGTTGTTCCGTCTTTACCTACCGAATTTTCCTGCCTTGTTGAGCGTGCGAGTGCAGCGTTGCCGCCACATATTCTTAGCTATGTTCAAGGCGGATGTGGGGATGAAGCAACGCAGGATCGTAACGTGGATGCTTTTTCAGATTGGGGCATGGTTCCTCGCATGCTTGTGGATTGCTCGAAGCGCGATTTATCGACGCAATTGTTTGGCGAAACCCTTCCTAGTCCCGTCTTTATGAGCCCGATCGGCGTTAATGGTATTTGCACCCAGGACGGCCATGGAGACATTGCCGCTGCAAAGGCGTCGGCCATTACGGGCGTCCCCTTTATGGCCTCAACGCTCGCCAATGATCCCCTAGAAGATGTTATTAAGCATTGCGGCGATACGCCCGCCTATTTTCAATTGTACGCACCGCGCCATCGGGGGGTTGCAGAAAGTTTGATATCAAGGGCGGAAGCGGCTGGGTATGGGGCTATTGTGGTGACTCTCGATACGTGGTTGACGGGGTGGCGCCCTCGGGATCTTCAGACAGCGAACTTTCCGCAACTGCGCGGACATGTGCTTGAGAACTATTTTTCCGATCCTGTATTCCTTCGCTTGCTGGACAAGCCCCCACGTGAGGATCTGGCGGCCGCTGTGCAAACGTGGGCGTCCATATTTGGTGAAGTGCTGACATGGGACCACATTGCCTGGCTGCGGGGCGCAACAAAACTGCCCATCGTGCTCAAAGGTATCTGCCACCCAGATGACGCGCGCCGCGCGGTGGATCTCGGCGTTGATGCGATTTACTGTTCAAATCACGGCGGGCGGCAGGCGAACGGCGGCCATGCTGCAATTGATATGCTGCCCGGTGTCGTGGAGGGCGCCGGAGAAACGCCGGTTCTTTTCGATTCCGGCATACGTTCTGGAACCGATGTTATCAAAGCCGTTGCGCTTGGGGCCGTCGCTGTGGGCGTTGGTCGACCTTACACCTATGGGCTCGCCCTTGGCGGCGCGGAAGGGGCGGCCCATGTGTTGAAGTGCATCCTGGCTGAAGCGGATCTGCTGATGGCGGTAAACGGTTATCCAACGCTGGCCGATGTACAAGTCGCCGGCGCCAGCCGCACCATTTAAGGTCTTTAGGGATATGATTTTGGTTTAAGGATTGGCGGGGCGTATGACTTCTTTGGATTACGTTTAAGAAGTCGCTGTTGACGCCCCTTTTCAATAAATTCTACGCCTCGGATTCCAAAGTTCCCGTTGGACCGTCGATGCGTGCGCGAAACCCGCTGCGTTCGGATTGTCTGACGGTTAGCGGGATATTAAGCTGTTGCAAAAGTTCTGAGAGCGCTTCGGGGACGGGCGACACGGCTTCAAGGTCAACGATGGTTACGCCGTCTCCCAAAAGCGTCGTGGGGTGCGGTACATCCTTCCAGTCTAGAAGGACGGGTAATCGATGATCTGGATGATGTAGCGAAAGCGCTTCAAATAGAACTTCTGAACCGTCGTCCGATGTTCTGGATAAGTTGAACGGTCCTTCCGTTTGAACACCGAGTTGTTGCGCTTTTGCGGCAAAGCCTTCCAGGTCATCACATTTGAACGCAACGACACATGGCGCAAGATTCGGGTGCCCTTCAAGCAGCTTCCTCATCAGTCCATCTAGTTTGTTATCCGGGTCGGCCGCAATGAGCTCGACATAGCCATTCTCGCCAGCACCGCAAAGTTTATTCCACGTGCCAGGCCGTTCGTGTCGACCGCCATATAATGGTTGAAAGCCGGTTTTCTCGGCGAAGGTGGCGGTCGCGGTTTCCAGATCATCGCACCATAGGGCGACATGGCAGAATTCAAGAGGTGTTTCAGTCATTACGGCACTCCTTTTTCAAAAGCCCAATACATTTATTTTTAGTCTCTATACGATGTATATCTTCAACGCAGATTCCTGTTTTGGCTGCTTTCAACAGATCCTCAAACTGCGTTGAGGCGGTGCGCTCCGGTTTAAAGAGCGGCGTATACGAGAGACATAAACTCCGGGCGGACCGGATACGCCGTTGACGGCATCATTTGGGTCATTTGTATTGCGATGAGCTGTTCCGTCGGGTCAATCAAAAAGAACGTGTTCGCCATGCCGCCCCAACTGAGTGTTCCAACGCTGCCTGGCGACATCGTGTCTGCAACATTCGTCACAACGGCACCGCCAAGCCCAAAACCGTTACCGTCCATTCTTGTTTCGGAAAACGTCTGGTCACCCATTTGTTTGATGGTTCGCCCGCCCGGCAAGTGATTATACGTCATGAATTCCCATGACTTCCGGCTTATCAACTTTTCGCCGTCCAGTGTTCCGCCGTTCAGCAGGCACTGGCAGAAACGAAGATAGTCATGAACCGTGGAAACAAGGCCGCCTCCGCCCATAAGCAAGGTTGGCGGCCTGGCAAATGCCCGGCTTTCGCTTCCCGCGGCGTCACTGAGCGATATATCGCCTGTGTGAGGGTCTTTTTGATAGCAAGCAACGAGTCGATCGTGACTTTCTTCAGGTGCGTAAAACCCGGTATCGGTCATTTTAAGGGGATCGAAAATACGCTTGGAAAGGAACACGTCGAGCGTTTCACCTGAAATAATCTCTATAACACGTGCGAGTACGTCAGTGGAAACCCCATAATTCCATTTTGCACCCGGAGAAAAGACGAGCGGCAATTTGGCCAGACGTATACAGATATCAGACAGCGTCTCGTCCGGCCTGCCGATATGTTCCTTACGGTATAGTGCATCTACATCATGCTGATGGAGGTGGCCGTAAGTGAGCCCAGACGTGTGCAGAAAAAGATCCTTAATGGTAATATGTCGATCCGGTTTTCTGGTGTTGAAAGAGGAGAGGGAGCCGCCGTCCCAAACTTCTGTGTCGCGAAATTCAGGTATGTAGGCATGGACGGGTTCGTCTAGCCGCAAACGTCCTTCTTCCATAAGCATCACGGCGGCGACAGACGTGATCGGTTTTGTCATTGAATAAATGCGAAAGATCGACTGCGGCCCAATCGGCGTTGCGCCGCCAAATTCAGAAGCACCGCGATAATCTTCATGTAAAACACGGCCCTTGTGCGAGACAAGCGTCGCCATGCACGGAAGAAGATCAGTTTCCAGATACCGTTGGTCAAAATAATGCGAAATGGCGTCAAGGCGAGCCGTAGTCATGGCAAGTACCCTCAAAATAGTAGCCTTACGGCGTGAACAAAATGTCTCTTAGCGGTCTAAATGCCTGAATGATGTATGAAGGTCGAGGTCGGCTTCAGAAAACGACATCGATTATGCGTGATCGACATTCAATCGAGTTTCCCTGCCGATCAGGATGAAACAAAATGTAAGAACAAATAACAATGGGGAGGTGCGGCACATACTCTTTTGTTTCCGTTTGGCTGTACGAAGATGTGATTGACATAGCGTGGGTGTGGTCGGTCATATTGTATTCGTGTGACGGCTAGATATATGAAGCGAAATAGTGTGCTTTTGCACTTGGCTAAAAACATCCCGTGGGGTGTACGCTAGTCGTGCTGGTCGCAGTTTCTTCAGAACAAAGTTTAAATGGTTAATTGAAGGCTTAAGGGGAGTGCGCCATGTCTCAAAAATTGAAAACATCTTTACTTCTTGCAAGTGCGACACTGCTTGTCGCACCGATTGCTTCGGCTCAAGACGGCTCTGAACAGACAGCCGCCAGTGAGACGATGATGATCGATACCGTTGTGGTGACGGCTCAGCGGCGTGAACAAAGTCTTCAGGATGTGCCGATTTCAGTAAAAGCGTTCACCAGTGACGATATCGACCGTTTTGATATATCGGAATTCGACGATTATGCGATCCTCACGCCGAACGTCGGCTTTGCTCCGTTGGACAGCCAGGGGCAGGGCGCGGTCACTATTCGCGGCATCGGTCCTGTTGGCGGCGAGCAAACCGTATTTGGTACGTATTTGGACGGCTTTGAATTGATTAATGTTGCGGGCCGGGTCTATGACCTTGAGCGGATTGAGGTGTTGCGCGGGCCGCAGGGCACGACTTTCGGCCGCAACGTAATTGCAGGGGCGTTGAACCTCACAAGCACGACGCCTGAATTTGATGGGCTGTCCGGATATTTTTCTTTAGAAGGAGGAAATTTCGGACTTTTCGATTTTGAAGGCGGCGCGACGTTGCCCGTCAGCGAAAACACGGCGATCCGGGTTGCGGGATTTTACAATGAGACGGACGGCTGGTTGGAAAATCAGTTTCCCGGTGGGACGGGAAGCAATTGGGTCGAGACGTTTGGCGGCCGGCTGACTTTGGCCTCGGAACCTAACGACAGGTTGGCGATAAAGGCGCTCGTGTCCTATGAATCGTATGAACAGGGGCTTGGCAACAGTGTTTTGACAGATGGCGTTTTGCTTGACCAGACTGCTGCTTTGAAGGCAATCATTGATTTTGGTCTCAATCCGTTCTTTGCGCCTGGTACGCTGCCAAACGGACCTGACACGTACTTTCCTAATCAGACAACGCAGGTAAACATTGATGCGCCGACCTTCACGGACACGGAAACCATTATTGCGTTGGCCCGGTTTGACTATGACCTTGGACCGGCGACGCTTGTTGGCATCGCAGGCCTTACCGACATTGAATACCGAGATTCCCAGGATCTTGATGTTTCTGAATTAGATGTCGGCGTTTGGACGCGGGATAGAGATACAAACTTCTACAGCGCTGAGCTCCGTCTTGAATCAAGTAACAGCGAGAAACTGAATTGGGTTGTCGGCGCCTATTATTCACGTGATGAGCAAGAACAACTTGAGAACCAGACAACAGGTACGGATATGGAGGCGTTGACCTTCGTACCAGGATTGCCGTTTTCGGTTCTGCCTAACAATACGTTCGTCTTTGGCGGTTTTTCTGTCGATGAGGTCGACACATACGCTGTGTATGGAGAAGTGGATTACGCGCTTACAGATCGTCTCAATGTCTTGGCGGGAATTCGTTACACCAAACTTGAGTTTTTTGAATCGTTATCCGACGCAGGGACAATTGTTGAGCGTTTCCCCGGCGCTGGCCTACCGTTTCTTGTTCCCCAAGCAATCCCCTTTGACGATGGGGACGTTGATTCCGATAAGTTTACGTGGCGCACCAGTCTCGTTTATGAAGCAACAAATGATGTCAATCTTTATGCTACAATATCCACTGGGTTTCGCGGCGGGGGATTGCAACTCAACAACGTAGAACGATCTGATTTCGACTCCGATACAGTTACAAACTATGAGGTTGGTGCGAAAGCGTTTTTCTTTGATAGACGCGCAGCCATTAATTTATCTGCGTTCTACATGGATTGGGACGATATTCAAATCGAAGTTAGAAACCGTGTTAATAATAATCGCTTTACGGATAATGCTGGTAAGGCTGAGATCTATGGTTTCGAAATGGATTTTTCAGTCTTGCCGATGGAAGGCTTAACCTTCTCTGGCGGGGTCGGATATGCAAAGTCTGAACTGACTGAGTTCCCGGACCCCGATGATATTCGTCTGGGCAGCCCGCTTCCGTGGTCGCCGGAGTGGCGCGTCAACCTGGTGGGCGACTACAGACGTCCGCTGCTTGATGACATCGAAGGTTTCATCCGAGCTGTCTATATCTACAATGATAATGTGCAAGCCGGCCTGTTGGAAGATGGTATCTCCGAGATTCGTGTGCTGGACAGCTGGAACCGCCTTGACTTGCGCTTTGGTCTTGAAAGACCTGACAACTGGCGGGTTGAAGGCTATGTCGAAAACGCCACTGACGAAGTCTACGCCACTGGCGGGTGGTACAGCGGCTTTTCCAGCTCTGGCCGTCAGACCGTTGCGCCGCCGCAGCGTTACGGCGTTCGTTTAAGAAAAGAGTTTTAAAGTATGCGAGATTGCCGGGCCTGCTAAAGCTTTTACGATTAGGTAGGCCCGGCTCATAATTGCACCCACCGTCTCCAGTATATGGGGCGGTGGGCTTATTTTTTGATTATCGGCTTGTCGCCATCAAGTTGCTTACATCCGGCGAGATCGCAAGGTTGCGTAATTCTCGTAGCAGCTGATCCCCATCGGGGCTGCAGTCGCGCAAACATGCGAGAAACTTTTTATCAAGCGCTTCATCCGAAAACGGACGCCCCGGCATGCCGTAAGCTTCGGGTATCATTTTTTGAAAGCGTTCGCCATTCTTTGTCGTGACGATTATATGAACGCCCTCAGGTTGCAGTTTGGCTGCTAACGGGTCGGCGTCCTCAAGGGCGTGCATGTGTACACGGTTGATCGCTTTTTTAATTCTGTCGTCCTGGTAGTTGTCGCCTTTCAAATGGCGATGGGTGAGGTCGCCATGAATAAGCGCGCAGGCAACTGTGAAGGGCAGGCTAAACTGAGCCTCGGCAGTGGTCGTCGGCGTGCGATAAGGCAATGATATGGCGACCAGCTTTGGGACGAAGCAGTCGATTGAAACCACGCTTTCGGCGTTTATGGCGTTTACCTGGGCAATTGTCGCAACGCCTTCTATGGCGGCCTGCGCTGCGGAGCAAACCGGGTAGCGTTTTACAGCCAGGCCAGGCTCGATTAACCGCCAAGGTTTGCCGAGAGCCTTAAACCCGTACTGATCGTCTGTCGTGTCCGCTCCAGTTAGGGCTGCAAGGCCAAAACGGTGCTCTAGCGCATTCGGCGCAGCGGATAGTCCCGCTGCCGCAAGGTGGGCGCATTCGACGCCAAGGGCGGCCGCCTGGCCAGCCATGACGGGTTTGAAATTCGTACCAAGAATAGATCGGGAGCCTCCGCAATGGCTAATTGTATTGGCCATCGCTGCAGCGGTGGCTGTGTCATCTAGTTTAAGAATCGTCGCAACGCCGGCCGCTGCGCCGATAGAGCCCAGAAGGCTGGTGTTGAACCAGCCGCGATAATAGACACCGTCGCCGAGGCATGACCCCAATGCATAAGCGATCTCACTGGCGATGGCGAACGCTTGAATAAGCTCTTGTCCGCTACATTCCCTATGCTGAGCGCTGGCCAGTATAGCTGGTAGAATCACTGCGGAGCCGTGACAGATTCCCGCATAGCAGGTGTCGTCAAAATCAAATGTATGGGCGGCGACGCCGTTGGCGAACGCAGCGCCTCGGGCGGTGAGGCGCTGTGCGCCTCCGATCACGACAGCAGAGCCAGCGCCATACTCCGCCTCGGCAAACTCGCGCGCCGCTATGGCTTGCGACGCGTCGCCGCCAGCAAAGGCGACCCCTACAGTATCCAGGATCGCACGGATACACGCCTGCGACACCTCTTCGGGAAGTTTTGAATGTGCTTGCGCCTTGATCCAGCGTGCAAGCTTATGAATTGCGTATTGCATCTCAAGCCTCATTAGTAGAGGAGCGTTCAAATCAAGCGGCTTGGATTGGCGTTAAATATTTGCTTTAGGTATCAAGCTAGAATACGCCGTCAAATCGTATTTCGCCTTCTGGCGTATCGATCAGTAGGGCAACATTATACTTATCAGATTCGTCAAAGCGCGCAGGCACGCCAAGTGCGCGCCAGAGTTTTTTTATCTCCGCAGCATCAGGTCCGCTGAAAGAAATTGATTTGAACTGACAGCCGATTGGCGTCACACTAGACGGATGGGGCGTATTTTTCCAATCGATATAGAAGGGCCAGCGCGGGTCCATTGGGCGCATCTCGTGTCTAGGTTCACAGAGGCTCCAGGACAGCATGTCGCCGTCCGGCGTCCGTCGCCCCTCATCACTCTGGTCGACCTCTATACCGTGTGCTGTATAGATGGCGGCGATACCCGCCAAGTCAGGCGCGCGCAGGGCCATCGTCATGAGAGACGGCGCCTGAAGCGACCCGATTTCCTCACCTAATGTACCTTCCAATTGCTGGGCGGGATCCGGTGCAATGATCTCAAAGTAGATGTTAGCGCCGAGTGAAGCCAGGGCGTTTCGCGTGCCGATGCCGGGGTGGGAGCCGCCTATAATCGGCTGGACGCCAGTCATGTCAGAAAATTGCGCGATACCGTCGTCGAGGTCGGGTACGCCCCATAAAAAATGATCGAAGTCTGAGCTCATGTCCCGCATTCTCCAAATCCTCAGCTTTAACACGCGCAAACGGAAAGAATATTGACCTGTTCCATTTGCACAGTAACATGTCAGTCTGCGAGAATAAACATAGTATATAGCTGAAATTTCCCTGCTTTTGGAAAGCTGATTGTGGAGTTGTGATATGACGAGCCAGGCCGATATTCCTTCAGGAATCGCTGCACTCCACGACGAAATGACGTCCTGGCGGCGTCATTTGCACGCCTATCCGGAGACTGCGTTTGAGGAATTTGAAACCGCAAAATTCGTCGCCGAGCGCTTGCAATCGTTTGGCGGCATTGAGGTTCACGAGGGGCTTGCGGGAACCGGTGTTATCGGTGTGCTCAAGGGGGAGGCGCCCGGACGAATGATTGGCCTCAGGGCGGATATGGATGCGCTTGATATCGAAGAACGCACGGATGCGCCTTGGACCTCGAAAAAGCCGGGCAAGATGCACGCTTGCGGACATGATGGTCACACGGCCATGCTGCTGGGCGCCGCCCGCCACCTTGCCCAGACGCGTGATTTTTTTGGAACGATCGTTTTTATTTTCCAGCCTGCGGAGGAAAACGAAGGCGGCGGCCGCGTTATGGTGGAAGAGGGGCTTTTCGACCGCTTTCCGGTGAGCGAAGTTTATGGGTTGCACAATCAGCCCGGCCTGGCGGTCGGCAAAGCGGCGGTGCGCGCCGGACCGGTTATGGCGTCCTATGATATCTTCGAAATCACTGTTAAGGGCGCCGGCGGGCACGCGGCCGAGCCGCATCTGGGTACAGACCCCTTAGTCGCCGCCGCTGCTATAGTTGGCGGCCTACAGAACATCGCCTCGCGCAAGGCGGCGCCCCATGAGGCGTTGGTGGTTTCCTGCACGCAGATACATGGCGGCTCTGCATGGAACGTCATTCCGTCGGAAGTTGTCATTCGGGGAACGGTCCGAGCCTTTTCATCAGCCACGCAGGATATGGCTGAGGCGCAGATCGGCCTTATTGCACGGTCTATCGCCGCCGCCTCCGGGGTCGAGGCGGACGTTCGGTACGAGCGGCGCTATCCGCCCACGGTTAATCATGCTGAAGAAACCGAAAACGCCGCGGCCGCTCTCAGCTCTCTCCTTGGCGACGCCTGCGTTATACGCGATGTCGAACCTGATATGGGGTCTGAGGACTTCGCCTTCATGCTGCAAGCAAAACCAGGGGCCTATATCGGCCTTGGCATAGGGGAGAGCGTGAGCTATCTCCATTCCCCGGAGTACGACTTTAACGATGACGCCCTGCCCATAGGCGCGGCGTACTGGGATCGTCTGGCGCGGCAGCGCCTTTCTGATAAAGCGCGGTGACTGTGCGCCAGCTGTACAACGCTTTCCGATCTGTTTTGTATTACGGCGAACGCAGGGGGGAACTTGCTATATCGCACGTGGACGCGCCATGAGCGGGCAACCGCAAAAATCAAACAAATAAAAGAAAATAAATATGTATTCCATATGGAGAGTATTGAAAGAAGGTTTGACCGGCAACAAAGGCTGGGAGCCTGTTTGGCGCGATCCTCAGCCGAAACCGGCGTATGACATTGTCATCATTGGCGGCGGCGGGCACGGCCTTGCGACGGCGTATTATCTCGCCAAGGAACATGGTCTGGCCAATATCGCCGTTTTAGAAAAGGGGTGGATCGGCGGCGGCAATGTCGGGCGCAATACAACGATCATTCGTTCCAATTACATGTTGCCGGACAATGAACCTTTTTACGAGTTATCGCTAAAATTATGGGAAGGTCTTGAGCAGGATTTAAACTACAATGCGATGGTCTCGCAGCGCGGCATCGTCAATCTGTACCACAATGACGCGCAACGAGATGCATTTGCGCGTCGGGGCAACACAATGCGCCTTGCTGGCGCCGATGCTGAGTTATTGGACGAACGGGGGGTCAGAAAGCTCTGTCCGTTTCTTGATTTTGGCAATGCGCGGTTTCCCATCAAGGGCGGGTTATGGCAACCGCGTGGCGGAACCGTGCGTCACGACGCTGTCGCCTGGGGCTATGCGCGCGGGGCCGATCAACGCGGTGTTGACATCATACAGAATTGCGAGGTCACGGGATTGACGATCGAAAAGGGCGTCTGTCAGGGTGTTGAAACGACACGCGGCGCCATACGCGCCAAAAAAGTTGCGGTCAGCGTTGCAGGCGCGTCCGGTCGGGTCATGGCCCTGGCGGGCATGCGCCTGCCTATTGAAACCCATGTCTTGCAGGCTTTTGTTTCGGAGGGGTTGAAGCCAATCATCCCGGGCGTCGTGACCTTCGGCGCCGGGCATTTTTACATCTCTCAATCCGACAAGGGCGGGCTTGTCTTCGGCGGCGACATCGACGGCTATAACAGTTATGCGCAGCGCGGAGGCTTGGCAGCTGTGGAAGATGTTTGCGAAAGCGGTATGGCGATCATGCCGATGATCGGTCGTGCGCGCGTGTTGCGCATGTGGGGGGGTGCGATGGATATGTCGATGGACGGCTCGCCCTTTATCGACAAAACGGACATAGACGGCCTCTACTTTAACGGCGGCTGGTGTTATGGCGGCTTTAAAGCGACGCCCGCATCGGGCTTTTGTTTTGCACACCTCATTGCAACAGACCGACCGCACGAAATCGCGACAGCCTTTCGCCTGGACCGTTTTCGGCGCGGCGCCATGATTGATGAAAAAGGTCAGGGCGCGCAGCCTAATCTTCATTAGAGACAGTTCACGATGCTGATTAACCACCCTTTGCTTGGCCCTCGAGATGTCTCGGAGTTTGTTTATCTCGGCGATGCGTCGCTGATTGATCGCCCGGATTGGCAAGCCGGCGATGCGGGTGAACAGTTTCATGACTATCTTTATCTGCGCGACAATCCGGCCGGCGCGCATCGTGAATTATGGTTTCATGAGCAGGGCGATCGGTCCTGGCTTGTCGTCACGCGCCATACTGTTACGCATGAGATCCTGAAAGTAGAACTAGCCCGCGATGTCGCACTTGCGCGGGGGCGCGACAAATGAGTCAGCCCTATCGCATCAATGGCGGACTTATCGATCGCGAAAAAGTCCTTTCTTTTACATTCAACAAACAGCCTTTCGAAGGTTATCAGGGGGATACGCTTGCGTCGGCTTTGCTTGCCAATGGTCAACGGTTGGTTGGCAGATCATTTAAATATCACCGCCCGCGCGGCATATTCACAGCAGGGTCGGAAGAACCGAACGCTTTGGTTGAGCTGCGCGATGGCGCGTATCGGGAAGCGAACACGCGTGCGACAACCGTTGAACTTTTCGACGGGTTAGCGGCGCACAGCCAGAACCATCGCGGGCCGTTGTCGTTCGATCTGATGGCGGTGAATGATTTTTTGCACCCATTTCTTGGCGCAGGTTTTTACTACAAAACCTTCATGTGGCCGGCCTCTTTTTGGGAAAAGGTCTACGAGCCGATTATTCGCCGGTCCGCAGGGCTCGGTCGTTTGTCGGGGGAGGCTGATCCTGACACGTATGAAAAGGGCTTTCGCCATTGCGACCTGTTGATCATTGGCGGCGGGCCCGCCGGGCTTGCCGCTGCGCGCTTTGCAGGGCGATCGGGCGCACGCGTTATCTTGGTTGATGAAGAGCGGCTGCTTGGCGGCCGGTTGAATGCGGAAACCTATGCCGTTGACGGTGAGGCGGGCGCGGCCTGGGCGGCTGACTGCGCTGATGAGTTGCATGCCTTGGATAATGTCGAAATCTTGACGCGCGCCACCGTCGCCGGTGTTTTCGATCACGGCGTTTATAGCGTTGTGGAGCGTAACACGGACCACCTTCCCGACGCGGGCGGGCGTGCGCGACAGACGTTGTGGCGCGTCTACGCCAAAAGCGCCATTCTGTGCGCTGGCGCCGCTGAGCGGCCCATTGCGTTTGGAAACAACGATCGCCCAGGCGTCATGCTCGCCGGCGCCGTGCGCGCTTTTGCAAATCGCTGGGCCGTCGCGCCAGGAAGACGCGTGGCGGTGTTCACCAATAATGACGACGGCTGGCGATGCGCGGAGGACCTTTCCGCACACGGTGTTGAGATAACGGCGGTGATCGACAGTCGTGATATTGCGCCTTTGGCGCGCATTCCCGGCGCGCTGATGGCCATGGGGGAGCGGGTTGTCGATACGCGCGGCCGTAAGGGCGTTCACACAATCACTCTGTCCAACGGCGGCGTTATCCCCGCAGATTGTCTTGCGGTCTCCGGCGGGTGGAGTCCGAACGTTCATCTCACCTGTCACCATCGCGGGCGCCCACAATGGCGTGAAGACATCGCCGCCTTTGTCCCCGGACAGGATTTGCCGCCAGGAATGCGCGTCGCGGGCGCCGCGAAAGGCGTGATGCGTCTCGGCGATGTTCTGGCTGATGGTTATTGCACGGCGATGGAGACGATTGAGACGCTTGGGTTCACGCCCCCGCCTGGCGAAGCGCCGAGGGCGGACAATGAAAGCGCGGCTGTTTCGGCGTTTTGGCATGTGGCGGAGAGCCGGGCGCGATGCTGGGTCGACCTTCAAAACGACGTCACGGTCAAAGACATCACGCTTGCCGAACGTGAGGGGTTCCGTTCAGTTGAGCACCTCAAACGCTATACGACACTGGGCATGGCGACCGATCAGGGCAAAACCGGCAATGTGCTGGGGCTTGCTGTCCTGGCGGAAAGCCAAGGCAAATCAATTGCGGAGACGGGCGTTACGATCTTTCGCCCGCCCTATACGCCGGTCCCGATTGGCGCGTTTGCCGGAAAAAGTCGTGGTAAAGAGTTTCGGCCGACACGCGTGACGCCCAGTCATCAATGGGCTGAAGAACAAGGAGCGGTCTTCGTCGAGGTTGGCATGTGGCTGCGGGCCCAGTATTTTCCGCGGGCGGGAGAAACGCACTGGCGTCAAAGCGTTGACCGCGAAGTTCGGAGCGTGCGCGGGTCTGTCGGCGTGTGCGACGTCACCACCCTTGGGAAAATTGATATTCAGGGCCGTGATGCAGCGGCTTTTCTTAACCGCGTCTATTGTAATGCGTTTGCAAAACTACCCGTAGGCAAAGCCCGCTATGGCGTCATGCTGCGCGAAGATGGCGTTGTGATGGACGACGGCACAACGGCGCGCCTCAGCAAAACGCATTTCGTGATGACGACGACGACGGCGAACGCCGTTTCTGTGTTCCGGCATATGGAGTTTTGCCGTCAATGCCTATGGCCAAGCATGGATGTGCATTTGATTTCCGCAACAGAGCAATGGGCGCAATTCGCGGTCGCCGGCCCGAATGCGCGCAAGCTGCTGCAGAAAGTTGTCGACCCCGCCTTCGATATTTCCAATGACAGTTTCCCTTACATGGCGTGCGGGGAGATGACCATTTGCGGCGGAACGCCTGCGCGCCTCTTCAGAATTTCCTTTTCCGGAGAGCTTGCCTATGAAATCGCCGTTCCTGGCCGGTTTGGCGAGTCATTAGTCCGTATTTTGATGGAAGCTGGCGCTGAATTTAATGTCACGCCTTACGGAACGGAAGCGGTGGGCGTGATGCGGACCGAGAAAGGGCACGCGGCGGGCCCGGAACTCAACGGCCAGACAACGGCACGTGATCTTGGATTAGGTCGGATGGTGTCTAAAAAGAAGGACTCTATCGGCAGTCTGCTATCCGAACGGGAGGCTCTGAATAGGGAAGACGGTTTCATATTGATGGGATTTCGGCCGATCAATCGGGAAAACAAGCTATCGGCGGGCGCACACTTTATCGCCAAAACAGCGCCCGCTACGTTGGAACATGACGAAGGCTGGCTAAGTTCCGTCGCCTATTCGCCGGAGCTTGGCCATTCGATTGGCCTCGGCTTTATCGCGCGTGGCGCTGAACGCATTGGAGAAACCGTTCTCGCTGTCGATCTTGTGAGAAATCAAGAAATTGAAGTCGAAATTGTCCCGCCGGTCTTCGTTGATCCAGAAGGAGAGCGTTTGCGTGTCTGATTACCAACTCACGGCGCGCGCGCCCCTGGGCGGTCTTTCCATCGAGCTTGGGGCCTTAAGCTTGACTGAGATTGATGCGTATGCCTTGGGTTCTATCGCCGCGCCGCGTGGCGAAAGAACCAGGCTTGCCGACCGCCTTGGCGTCGCATTGGGATTGGCTATGCCGGCGGTTGGCGCATCCAGCCTGTCGCAGGACGGTTCGTTGAGGCTCTTGGGGCTTCAACAAGATCAGTATTTTCTGATGTTCAAAGCTGATCCCGGCGCAGCAATATCGTTCTTGACCGAAAAGGTCGGTGATGCTGGGTATGTTACCGATCAGTCCGATAGCTGGGCGAAATTATGTCTTAAGGGCCATCTGGCGCGGCAGGCGCTGTCGCGACTTTGCATGATTGATTTACATCCGAAACAGTTTGCTGATGGCGCCGTCGCGCGAACGGTTATGGAACATATCGGCGTTATTTTATTGAAAGAAACGGATGACAGTTTTGTCCTTTTTACGCCCCGGTCATCGGTGCGTTCATTCGTGAAGGTTATTGAGGACGGTATGCGGAGCTGTTCTAACCAACAGGAAAGCGCCTGACACGCCCTACTTGGCGAGGGCATCCTGTATAAGTCATAGCGTCAGGCTACGAGGTTGGGGAGGAACAAGACGATGCCCTCAAACCACGTAATTAGGATGAGGAAGCTGAGAAGAATGAGCCAATAAGGCAGCGCGGCCCTGGCCGCCTGGCCCAAGCTTAGCTCCCCCTTTGACATGCCCATCACCATGAAGAGGTTCAGCCCAAGGGGCGGCGTGAGGAGCCCGATCTCAATTAAAATGACCAGCGCCACGCCGAGCCAAAGTGGGTCGAACCCAAGCGCCGTCATCAGCGGAAAGGTGAACGGCAGCGTGATCAAAAGCATCTCGATCGCGCCGAAGACGCAGCCCAGCACAAGATAAAGTAGATACACCATCGCAATTGCGATGACGGGCGACATGTTTGCGTTTTGCATCGCCGTCAACACGATGTCGGGCAGGCCGGATAAAGACACGGCTTGTGCCAAGGTGACGCCGCCGAGCAGGAGGACGCCAAGCCCGGAAAACACGATGGCTGTGCTCCGTACAGCGGAGAAAAACCGCGCCAGCGTCATTTCGCCATAGAGCGTCGCCAGGATGATAGACGTCACAACCCCAAGGCCTGCCGCCTCGGTGGCTGTCGCGACGCCGGCGAACATGCTCCCCAGGATGGCGAGGACCAGCAAAACGAAAGGCCAGCCCGCCAGGGAATGGATGAGCGCCTTGCCAAGAGGCATGATTTCCGTGTCGCGCGGCGTCTTTTCTGGTTTCGTCTTCGCAACAAATGCGATGTAAGCCATAAAAAGACAGGCGACCAGAAGACCTGGAACAACGCCTGCGATGAACAGTTTTCCAACGGAAACATCTGTAAGGGAACCATAGAATATAAGAATGATTGATGGCGGAATAAGCATTCCGAGCGTGCCGCCGCCGGCGATTGACCCCGCGACGAGACTGCGGTCATATCCACGTTGCATCAGTTCATCAAAAGCGATTGATCCCACGACGGCGGTTGTCGCTGTTGAGGAGCCGGAGATCGCAGAGAAGGTGGCGCAGGTGCCGATATTGCTTTGCACAAGCCCGCCGGGCAAGCGTTGAAACAGCGGTGCGAACGCATCATAAATGCGTGTTGCAACACCCGTTGCGCCAAGGATCTCGCCCATAAATATAAACATGGGAATTGCCGTCAAAGAGTAATTAGTCGTGATGCCCCATAACGAGTTGGCGATAACCGAGTAGTTGCCGGAAAAAAAGAATGTTAGGATCAAAAGTCCGACCGCAGCCAGAATGCCGCCAACCATCGCCCCCGTAACAAGAGAGAACCCAAGGACGCCAAGAAGCGAGGTCGTAAACATTTATAAGCCTTTAGTGCAATCTAATGGAATGAGACCGTTTTCGTCTCAACGGTGCGACCGTTGATCAGCAAGCGCAGCACATCAAAAATTCGAACAAGTATGGCGAAACAAAAGCAAGCAATTGCAACCGGGATGACCATCATCCAAGGCCAAAGCAGTATGTCGCCAAAGTCAGAGCGCGAGTTGAGCATCCGCGAAAAGTCCGCAAACTCCCACGTGACAGAAGCAATGATGCTGAAGGCGATCAGCGTCATCATATCGCCTAATATAAGAGTGACGCCTCTCATGCGGGGCGACAATTTGTTCCATAGCAACATGAGACGAAAGTGGCCGCCTTCATTCGTCGCATGCGCTATCGATGCGGTGAACACGATAACGAACAGCAAGCCTGACAGGTCTTCTGTAAAGGGGATCGGCGTACTGAAGACGTAGCGTACAAGCGCTGAGACCGACAAAAGCAGCACGATGCCGACAATTGCAACGCAACTCATCACCAGTCCGGCATAGCCAACGACCCTGGACACGGCCAGCAGGCCGTCAGCAATTTTGTCAATTATGCGGTACGGCCAGCCGCGTTTATCTTTACCCTGCGCTGTTCCGCTTACTGATGACGCGCGGTTGGTTTCGTCTTGTCGTTGGTTCATTGATCGCTTGCAACGCCAAGCTCGGCGACAATGCGCTCATAGTACCCAATGGATTTTCGACCAAGCTTTTTGGCGCTCTCACGCCAGGAGCGAAGCGCTTGCGCCTGCAAGGTTCGCCGGTCTTCTTCAGGCAGCGGATCTAAAATGGTTATTCCCTTCGTCTTCAGCTCTTCAAGAAGCTGCGGTTCGATCGTATCCTCATCATAACTTGCAAGGTCTTTTTGCATCTGTGCGCTTGTGACGTCTTGCCAGACCTCTTTAAATTCGTTCGGCAATGCATTCCATGTTTTCTGACGCGCGAGGAAGCCGGAGGGCGTTGATGCAATAAAGGGAGTGGCGTAAGAGGCGTAGTCGGTTACGTCTGCAAGCGAAGCTGCATAATTAACCGGAACGACGGTTGCGTCTACGGTGCCGTTCTGGAGGGCGAGATAGAGTTCCGATGCCGGAATAACCTGGGCCGGCACCCCTACGGAACGGAATACGTCGACGCCGAGGCGCGACCAATGGCGAAGCTTAACGCTCTTCAGGTCCTCAAGGGACTGAAACGGCTTTTTTGAAAGAATATAAACGCGCTTCTGCTCGCCGGACACATGCTCGAAACTGATGAATTCGAGGCGCCATTTCGCGGCGATCTCTCTGGCGATTTCCTGCTGTACGTCGATAACCTTTGCATTGTCATCGGCGTCAACGAGGCCGTGCAGCGGAACAACGGCGG
This sequence comes from Pseudomonadota bacterium, assembly GCA_039183635.1. Classification (GTDB taxonomy): domain Bacteria; phylum Pseudomonadota; class Alphaproteobacteria; order Caulobacterales; family Parvularculaceae; genus JBCDBL01. The sequence goes on along the minus strand of JBCDBL010000058.1, from coordinate 886 downwards.
CATCAAACAACGGCTCGTCACGCACGACATAGGATGGGAAGTGATGAACGACGTCGTATACTTTCTGATGAGCCACAAGCCGTAGGGAATCGGATCGATCGAACCCTTGCGCCGCCATTGCGGCGATCTCAATTTTGAACCGGCCGTCCGTTCGTTCAGCGATCTGCTCGAACATGTATTGGAAATTCTCAACGGCTGGCGAGTTCAAGGGCAGGGCGTGGCCGAACCTCCAGGTCACCGTCTTCGAAGCGTTCGCCGTAGTGCTCACATAAGGAAACAGGCTGGCGGCTGTGGACGCCATCAATGCTCTACGCGTGATCATCCTTGTCAGTTCCTAAAACGGTTGCTCTTTGCGGCGGGTCGAATGCCGCTCTTACAGCGTTTAATAACATGCGTGGCATGTCACCATGGCGCATGAAAAAGGTCAACACTACGATATACTTAGAGCGCAGGAAGGACGCTGGAGGCTTGGGCTTCCAGTCAACGTCGCAAAGAGACAGCCCCTGATGCGGGAGCGGTCAACAGTTGCGGCGTAATCTAAATGGGCAGCTGTTCGGCCTTTTCGCGCAGAACGTCGATTACGATGCGCTCAGATTTTTCAAGCCCGGTCCGGGCGAGGCGCTCGGCGGTTTTCCCGTCCCCGGCAATAAGCGCTTCGAGTATTTCATCATGCCCGTGGGCCCAATCTTCAAACAATGAGGTGTCGACTAACCCGTGTTGTCTGGCGGCGTAGCGCAAGACCCGCTCGGCCTCATCGTGAAGAAAGCTGACTATGTCGGTTAAGCGAATGCTGCCTGACGCTTTGGCGATGCCCACGTGGAAATCTTTATTCGCCGCGAAAAAAGCAGGTTCCAGGTCCAATCCCTTCCAGTTTTTGTGCTTTGGG
>JBCDBL010000057.1:0-25993 GCA_039183635.1 Pseudomonadota bacterium | reverse complement strand
AGGAATTCTCTAAACTATCCCAGTCACCATTTTTGCTGTTTATGATATGATCTCTATACGAATACAGAACATTGGAAAATGCTCTCATAAATTCGACATCGTCAATTTTATGACCGATAATATTTAAGTCTGGCGAGAATTGAGCATTAAATCGTTGCTTTAGATCGTCGTTATAATAATCAGGCGCTGCAAATTCCGTTCCGATATTAAGCACGAGTTTTGCCTTCATAGCATAACCACTGCGAAGTGAATAACCTTTTTTGACAGAAGGGTGATAGATAATACGGTATTGACTTGGGTCATTAGGCTGTTCGAAGTACGCATCATTTTCATGGCCACAAAAAAAGTAAAGCATTCCTGATTGTGGTAATGAGTTGCGTTCTAAGAATTTTGGAAACTCTTCAAGATTGACCTGCAATAAAAAGCGCAAACGCTTCCCATTGGTATCAGTAGGATAGTCTACCCCTTCTGGTAAGTTAGGCTCACCAGTGAAATAGCTTTGGCACGTATCATCTGCATATTTTAGTGGCCACGCAGGCCATACCTGTAAGCTCTCAATTGCATGTTGGCGCGCATAAGAAAAAACTAATTTGTAAGCACTCTTTTTATTTTCCTGAAACCGCCTCTGACGCTCCGTTAATTCAGTATTAATTTTTTTCTGACGACTCTGAAATTCTTCGTTGGAGGTTTTTAAGTATTTATTGTTTCTCTTAACAGCCTCAATAATTACCTTATACATCTTAAAATCAAATACCCCTTGCGCTTCGCTAATACACGAAAAAGTCTTGTTAGACCACTAACTATTATCAATAATATTGACAACTTAAGTGATAGTGTAAACCTATACAGTCAATGCACACTAATCATAATAAAAAACATATGAAAATTAATAACTTAAAAATTGTTCAAAGTCGTATCAATTTCACGAATAATGACTTTACTTATCACAAATTAGACATCCTTTCCAAATCACTCATGTGGTAAAAGGCCCACTTTTTGACGTAGCTCTTAAATTGGAAAATGACGGGTTTTTCCCCGAAACTGACCTTGGCTATAAGAGCCTGTCCCATAATTAAGATCTCGCCAATCTTCGGTTGCTGGTTTTGATCATAACGAGTTGCATGAACGCCAGCGTTGTTTTTGTGCATCGCTCATAATCGATTACCATTCGTCGATTGCTTCCAATCCATGGGAATGTTTGTTCAACAGCGCTGGCGCGATGCATCTTCAGATTATAGTCCGTATAAGGCCTTGTACAATCGCTTTATTCGTTGGAGCCGCCTGGGCGTTTTCAATCACATTTCGCCGATCTGCCGTCAGGGGCCGGCGTGGATGACGCTCTGATGATCTATGCAACGCATTTGAACCCGGTACGACCGCCGCGCCCATACATACTTCTCAACAATATGTACCGCCGCTACGATGGTATTCTATCTCAATCAATAAGTCCCGAGCCTAAAGCACGTCTCGTTTAATTGGATTCACACCGGCGTGCTCTGGGTCTTTGTTTTGACAGTCGAACAAGTGTTCGACCTTTTGCGCAAAAACCGGCGCCCACTTTTGCGCGACACGCTCCAGAAAAATGCAACGTCTTGTTGAGAACAGCTGCTGACCGTTCGGCGCAATTGCAACTCATTTGCATTGCGATCCTCCGCTTGTGCAAATTGTAAGCATTTGAATCTTCCGTTTGATTGGAGTGTTTGTCGCGTACCCGAAGACTTGGGGGAGTCACCCCTGCGTCATTGAAAGAAGCTGACGTTGCGTCAGCTGGCGCTGTCCATTGGGTTTGTAAAGAATAGAGGGAATTATGTTACTTAGAACTACAGCATTAGGTTTGGCGCTTTCCGCAGTGATGCCTGCCAGCTACGCTTTCGCACAGACACTATCAACATCAGGCGCAGTTTTAGCGGCTGACGTTATCGTGGTTACCGCACAACGCCGCGAACAAGACCTTACTGAGGTGCCGCTTAGTTTAACTGTCGTCAATGGTGACTTGATTGATAAGGAAGGCATTACATCCACATCAGAGTTAGAGACGCTGGTTCCAAGTTTGAGTTTCGTCAGTAGCGGTACACGCACTTTTACCAGGCCTATTATTCGCGGCATTGGCGATAACATCGTAAACGGAACGGACTCAAATGTCGGCGTCTATTTAGATGATGTGCCGCTGCCAAGCTATCTTGCTAATTTTGATCTACTTGATGTGGAACGTGTTGAGGTGATCCGGGGCCCTGTTGGAACGCTGTTCGGTCAAAGCGGTCTTGCCGGTGCTATTAACGTCATCACGCGCAGCCCGTCTGATGAAGTGGAAGCGGCTGGTCAAATTAGCTACGGAAGCTATGACGAACTTGACGTGCAAGCTTATATTTCAGGGCCTATTACAGATCGCGCTCGGGCGAAACTTGTCGCACGGTATCGCGATTTCGGGGGCTTCATCGATAACGAGCTGACCGGCGAAAAGTTTGATCCCAGCGAAAACGTAGGGCTGCGCGGCGTTTTAAGTTTTGACGCGACAGACGCTCTTACCATTGATATCACTGCTGATTATGCGGATGATCAAGGCGCTGAGGCGCAGTATGTGCCATTTGAAAGCTACACGTTCAATACGTTGGATGAGTTCTTTTCTAATCGGGAAAATTTTGGCGTTTCTGGTCGGATCAAATATTCAGGCGATGATATCGATGTGGTTTCGATAACAGCGTATCGGGAATTCGAATATGAGGACCTCGCAGAAATTGGGGCTACTTTTGCTTTTGAGAATACCCAACGGCAATTTTCTGAAGAAATTCGTGTAAGCTCCAGCATTGGCGACAATTTCAACTGGTTGTTGGGAGGATACTTTTTTGACGAACATTTTACCCAAAACCAACTTGTGGACATTCCGTTTTTCATTAACACAACATACGATGCTGAAGTAAACACACAAACGATTGCGGTGTTTGGTGATGCGACTTACGCGCTCACGCCGGCGTTGGATATAACAGCGGGTTTGCGTTATTCAACGATAAATGTAGATGGCTTTGTCATCACCAACCAAACGAATTTCGTCTTCCCGCCACTTGGATTATCGGTCTTCAACAACCCGCAAGACCTTAACTTCAATGAAGTCTCTGGGCGCGTCGCACTTCTTTATCGTGCTACGGATGATATTTCACTGTTTGCATCATGGTCCAACGGCTTCAAGCCTGGTACATTTTCTCTTTACTCTGTACAAAATGATGACCCGGCGGTCGGCAGCGAAACAGCGAATAGTTTTGACTTAGGCGTGCGCGGCGTCGCCTTTGACGACATGCTGACCTTTGACGCCAGCGTGTTTTATGTGCTCTATGACGATCGTCAAACCTTTGAACAGGTTCCCGGCACAGGCGGAGGCGTTCTAGGCTTCACAAATGCCGGCGAAGGTTCATATTCGCGTGGTGTTGAGGCGTCTACGAACCTGAAGGTTAACGATTACCTCAGCATTTCAGCATCAGCAACCTATATGGATACTGAACAAAAAGGGGCTGTTGTTAACCAGTTTGACACAACAAGTTTTCAAGATGTCGATGTTGACGCGAGCGGCAATGAATTTGGGCTAGCATCTAACTTCCGTTCCACGGTCGGAATTGACTATTCTCAACCCATTACGAACAACATTTCTGGTTTCATCAGGGGACGCTGGCGTTTTGTTGATAGCTTTTTCTCAAGCGACGCCAATAATCCCGCCACTGAGGTGGACAGCTATCACTTAGCCAATATCAGCGCTGGAGTGACTGTTAATCAGTTTACGGTATCGCTAGAAGTTGAAAACCTATTTGACGAATACTACCCATTGCTTATCCAAGATTTTGGCGGCCTTATCGCAACGCCAGGGTCGCCCCGTTCGATCGTCGGACGTATCCGCTTCCGTTATTAATCAGGATAATATAGAGTAGAGAGCTAAGCGTCATTCGCCCTTGGATAAGTACAAGTAAAGCTTATTGCGTTTGGCTCTCTACCCATCCTATTTGCGGGATCAACAGCAATAGGGGCAGCTTTGCGCCAATACTTTCTGCTTTCTGATAAAATCATATCTAATATGGATGGAGCTATTCTGCTAAGTTCGCCAACATAAGCAGGGATTGATTTTATTCCTTTAGAGGGCGGCTGCACGCATCAGGTTCCGCTATTTTGAAAGTCTGCGCTTACAGTTTAAACCAGTTTTCCAACATTGATTCTGAGTGACGCTACGGCGAAAACGGGCCAAAAGATGACATCTGACAAACCGACATTGGTTCATAGATGGCCTTTCACAAAGGAACAAACATAAAATAGCCGCGCCTTTTTCCAAATCTGAGGGCTACAGGTTCGAAACCTATCGAAATCGCCAAACATGCTCTGTGCAATGAAATTACATGATGTTCGCAATGGATAAGGCTTGCCTGCCCGGGATATTGCTCCAAAATTTGCGTTTTGATTTATATTCGTTTTAGAGCGCTACATCCGGCGCTGTTTTTTAAACTACAGAATTCAAGGCCGCCCCCGGCTATAAAGCGGCCAAATCTATGGCGCTAACGCGTCGTAATAATTTTCTTGTTGGAACGAGTTACTCCAATAAAACTGATTTCTACGGTGGCCGCCAGATCGCGTTATCTGCAAAACTTACTTGCCACAGCGCGACAATGCTGGCAATTGATAATCATTCTCACTTTTTTGCTGAAGGGCATAGTATTGATCGCCTCAGAAGGCATAAACAAAAAACCGCTATATCGCCTGATCAGCTTCTGGGCGGGATTTTTGCGGTTTGCGGGCGTCAAAGCCTTCACGTCACGCCGTTGCTTCGGCGCGTTCTGGCGACCTCATGGTCAGCGGTTAAACCCATTCGGGCCTGCGATCTCAAAGAAGGTCTGTTTTTATCGACCAGATACACCCCTGCTGCGGCAAGCACAACCAATAGAAGCTCTTTTACAATGTATACGAACAAAGTATTCATGACATGAAAACATACCCAATCATTATTGTCGGCGGCGGACCGGCCGGCATCGGGATCGCTGCATTGCTGTCAAGATGCGCAATGCCGGCATTGGTCTTAGAGCGTGGGCGTGTCGGCGAGACGTTCTTGCGATGGCCGGAAGAGACGCAATTCATCTCCCCTTCATTTACGGGAAATTTTTTCGGCGCCATTGACTTAAATGCAATTACGCCAGGAAGTTCGCCAGCCTATGAATTGCAAGCCGAGCATCCGCGCGGGCTCCAATACGCCAAATACATAAGGGACGTTGCAAATTTTTATGGCCTTCAAGTGGACGAAGGCATAGAGGTTCTCGATATAGAGGTTGAACCAAACGGAAAGATATTGCTCAGCACAAACGAAGGCGAAGTCCGAACGCGAGTATTGATTTGGGCCGGCGGTGAATTTCAATATCAAAAGAATATTCCACACACGCTGCGCGTTGATTCGTCCTACAAAACGCTGCCTGTACAGCATCATGTTATCATTGGCGGTTCGGAAAGCGGAATGGAGACCGCCTACAATTTGGTCAAAAACGGTTCTTCGGTGAGCATCATAGATCCGACAGAGCCATGGGCCAGAAAAGTCAGCGATTCAAGTTACGGGCTTAGCCCTTTTACGTTTGCCCGCGTACGCGCCTTGCAAAAAAGCGGAAGAGCCGAATTCATATCTGAATACGCCGAAACAATCTCGAAACATGAGGTTCGAACGCAAAGCCGTACTTTTAAACTGGAGCATCCCGCCCTGAACGCCACAGGCTTTGATATCGAACAAAGTCTGGCGGGTAAGTTATTTAAATTCGCCGACGGACACCCCCAACTGACGGAGCACGACGAAAGCACCAAACACAAGAATGTCTATCTCGTTGGACCGAACGTCCAGCACGAAAAAGCGATCTTCTGCTTCATTTATAAATTTCGCCAGCGTTTCGCAGTCGTCGTGCGCGAGATCTTAAAACGTTGGGGCGAAGAAAGCTCGGTGATCGCTGAATACGCTGATCGAGGGTTTTTGCTTGAAGATCTCAGCTGCTGCGATGGAGAATGCGAATGTTGAGCAAACCACTGGAACGCGCGGCGGCGTTTATGGGCGGGCGTGGAACAGCCATTATTTTGCTTGCGGCAATACTTATCGGGTCGGCTTCCGGGATCGTGCTGCCGTCGTTGCAAAGCACATCTTCAAGTTACATCGACTTTACAATTTTGCTACTTGTTTTTCTTCTTCTGTTTGAAGTCCGTATTCAGAGCATACTATCCAGCGCAAACCGAATAAACTTTATTATTGCTGCGCTGGTTGTAAATTTCCTCATTATCCCCGCACTCGGCTTTGCTATCGCATCCGTGCTTTTATCCGCTCATCCATTATTTTTCATTGGCCTTGCTATATATTTCATGGCGCCCTGCACAGATTGGTTCCTGGCGTTTACCCGTCTGGCCGGCGGAAATACGGCATTGGGGGCCGCCCTTTTACCAATCAATATGATTGTTCAGCTTTTACTCTATCCTGTTTATCTTCATATCTTTGGTGTTGATTCAGTTGGAGCAGCGGGAACCAGCATATTCCAGGTTCTTTGGCAATGGTTTCTTGTTCCATTGCTCATGGCCGTCGCCTTACGCTTCCTCGCAGAACGCATTCTTCGCAAAGAACAACTCGAAAGTGTGCAGGCTGTCGCATCCATTATGACGCCGATTTTACTCGCTGTTCTTGTCGGACAAATATCGGCGGCCAACATCGGTGTTCTGCTGTCCAATGCGAGCGTTTTTCCACTGATACTTCTTGGTGTTTTGTTATTCTTTATAGCAACATATTTTCTCGGCGAAACGGTATCAAAGATCATGAAGCTCGACTACCCGGACCGGGTCTTAATGACGATGACAACGGCGGCGCGTAACGCCCCTCTTATGTTGGCGTTGACAATGGCGGTCATGCCGGATCAACCATTGATTTATTCAGCCATAATAATTGGCATGCTCATAGAGCTGCCGCACCTTGTCGGGTTAAAGGTTATACTCAAACGACAGCACGCAAAGGCAGAGCAGCGTTTGCGCGCTTTCAGCTAGAGCGTAGTGAAGCCGCATGGACATAGGTTTAGGATCACCCCTTTAGTCGCGGCGCGGTATCTTCATCGGTCTTGTTTTTTGCAAACCGCGCGAATGCCTCACGCCAATTTTCCGCAAGCTCCGGCATTTGAGACAAAATGAGCGCCTGGGCGGGCTCTATACGTCGCGTGAGCCTGGCGTTTGTAACGCGGTGAACCGTCCATTCGTCATAGAGCCGATCAATAAGGCTTATCTTGTCACCTTTTTCAACCCAACCTGCCTCCAAGACACGGTAGTACCAACCTGTGCGACCCGTTTCCTGAAATCGGAAGGCCATGGTTGAATTACCCGTGTGAGCGTTGAGTTTCCAACATGGTTGGCGTCCCTGGCTGACCTGCACCAGCGCTGTCCCTATACGCAGAACGTCACCGATACAAAGATCCGTCTCAACGGCCCCCGATGCGGAAATGTTCTCGCCAAAGGCTGCTGGCGCTGCACCGCGCGCAATCGCACCCTCAGCTTTCCAGCTACCATAATGATCAGCTGGGTAATGATGGATTGCTTTATCGATCCCGCCATGTACTTTTAAGTCTGCTTGCGCATCATTGAGGAACCCAAGCTTTCCCACCTCCTGCGGGCCTGCGGCCTGGCGTTTGTCGATGGCTGAAGGGCCTTTGTCGGGCCAGGGGTGCTCAACCTTCCCAAGGAAAAGCCCTGTAACTGTTAGTTGAACCATACTATCGACTTTCGAAGCTTCTGAACTCAAACATCACACATTTAACGGCGCAACGCATCCTTCATCTGTGCAACCTTCTCGGCCCTGCGCAACAACGTTTTCCTGTGCGACAGCCCTGCCCCCTTCCTTCAGGAGCGACATGATCTCTGCGCCGAGCACCATATCTTGCTCCGACCCGAACTTGTGTTTACGCAGATAGCCATTGCGATCGATCAGAATAGCGGTGGGTGTTCCCTGCATGTTATAGGCGGTCATGGTCTTTGGCGTACCGCCATCATCGGAGGGTGCATCGATGCCGACAGGAAATGAAATTCTATACTCGTGCAAAAAGGCCTGAAGGGCGTCTTTCGTCCCCTGCGCCGTATGATGCTCGAACACTGTATGCAATCCAATGACCGCAACGTCCTTCTCGCTAAATATCTGGCGTACACGCATAGCCTGTGGGAGTGAATGCGATACGCAACCGGGGCATAACATCTGAAACGCCTCGATAAGGATGACCTTGCCACGATACTGTTCAAGGTTGAGATGCTTAGATGTATTCAGCCAGGCAATCGTTTCGAGTGGTTTGGCAAAATGCAATTTCATACTTGGTTTCTTTCTGTAGACCCACGGCAGCTTTTCCAGACCTTCTATATCCGCTTGCGTAGTTCTAACCCTTTGTGCAAAAGGCCGACGCCCTGCGGCCGCCCCCATGGGAACAAAAAGACAGGGAGGCCGCAGGGCAGCGGCATCGATCTACTTCAGGTCTTCCAAACTTGCGCCGAAGTTGATGTGAAAAGGTTGGCCGTCAATCACGAAAGCAGGAACGGATTTTACGCCGGCTGCTTCTGCTTCGGCGAGACGCTTAGGCGCTTCGCCTAGATGAACGACCTCGACGTCGTACTTTGCTGCATCCAGGCTCGTTGCGAATTGCTGCTCCGCGTCAACACAGACCCCGCACCCGGCGTGGTAGAAGGTGGCTTTTGTGCTCATAGGAAACTCCTTTGTTGTGAGCGATTGAAGGAAATCATGCGCACCCTGCAAAAGGCGTCTCGTCGCTGGCGATGCCGAAGGCCGGATTTTTCTCATAATCGATTGTGCTATCGACAAGAGGCGTGCATGCAGAACCGATAAAATAATACGCCAGCAAAAGTATGAATATGTTCATGGATACGACGCCTTATAGTATCGAGTCGATACATTTGAAAATGTACGCCAATCAGAATTAACTTGCAAGAAAAGTTTTCACTCGATACTAAAAAATATGTTTAGTTCAACCACCCTCTTGCTTGAGCGCTTATCGCGCCTGGTTCAGAACGACGCCCATACTGACGGCGTCAAACCCACCCAGTGGGAAGCCCTACGCTACATCGCCCGGGCCAACCGATTCTCGCGCAGTCCCGGCGCGCTCACAAACTATCTCGGCATGACCAAAGGCACGGTCTCCCAGACCCTGCAAGCGTTAGAGCGTAAGGGATTGATTAAAAAGCAAACTGCAGCGGGTGACCGGCGCGGCGTCAAGCTCGAACTGACTTCGGCTGGCGAGAAATTGCTTTCCGCCGATCCTTTAAGCGATCTGGAAGCATCGCTCGCTTCCATGCCGAAGGAGTCTCGGAACGCACTTGGCGCATCTTTGCAAGGACTTATAAAAGGTATGTTGGAGCAGCGCGGCGGGCGCGCTTTCGGCGCCTGTAAGACATGCCGACACTTCAAGCGCAGACATGATCTTGGTGCGCCGCATTTCTGCAACCTTCTGGAGGAAGCACTCTCAGCCGGAGATAGTAACAAGATTTGTGCAGAGCAAGAGGCGGCCTAACGACGCAAAACCATTGTTCAATATAAACAGCACAACGTCTTAACGAACGCAATATATGTCGTGAAACACTCAGTAATGTCGAGCAGCCCAACATCAAGGGCTGGAGCTATCTTTTGCATCCCATGTCTTGCGCATTGTCCGCACATTCATAAGCAGTAGAACATTACACGGAATGACGGCTGAACACAGTATGCATAGCGCATAGGCGAGAGATTGTTCGGCAAAAACCGGCTGCAACATGTCGCTAATCCACCCCACTGTTTGCGGGCCCAGTCCCATGCCGACAACGCTCAAACAAACGATATTAACCGACGAGGCGAGCGCTCGTTGATCGGGGCGTGCGGTGTCCATAACGAAAGCGAAGATCAGCGGCGCTGTTATGAAGACGGCGATTTCAACAATAAACCATAGATAGATTACCCATGGGTGGTTCCAAAGGAAGAAAAACGGCGCCAAAAACAGAAGCGTGAACAAGGCGCCGGCGGCGATCCAGAGATAAAACGAACGGTTCTTCTTTAAAAGACGCTCACTGATGACAGCGAGAAAAGCAGTTCCCACCACGCCCCCGAAAAGAGCCGCCGCGGACAGAAACTGTCCTACTTTGACCATGCCGAAGTCCATGCTTCTTACGAGAAAGGACGGCAGCCAGTATCCGATTCCATAAGCCACAAACCCAAACAAACTGAACGCAATAACCGTTCGCACATAAACCGGCGAGGCGGCCAAAATTTTGAGGTCGCTGACCAAATCCGATTGTTTGGACCGCTTCTCCGCTTCCGTTTTCGTATCTTTCATACCCCGCGCTGGTTCACGCAGGAATAAAAGAACGACAGCGAGGATGAGGCCGGGCGCCGCGGCGATGATAAGGGTTTGGCGCCATCCTACATTTTCAACGAGCCAACCGCCGGCGAGAAACGCTAAACTGCCGCCGAGGACACCCCCGAAAGAGTAAATGGCGACGGCCGTCGGGCGTTTTTCCGGTGAAAAAAGATCCGCAATGAGAGAGTGTGCGGTCGGCACATTTCCGGCTTCACTTGCGCCTACGCCAATCCGTGTTAGAACGAGTTGGATGTAAGAGGTCGTAAAAGCCCCTAACCCCGTCATGATGCTCCAAACCGTTATAAAGGCCGCCATCAAATTCAGGCGCGGAACGCGGTCGGCAAGTCGTGACAAAGGTATGCCAAAGATGGCGTAGGCCATTGCGAAGGCCAAGCCGGTCAAAAAGCCGATTTGCCCGTCGGACAAGGAAAACTCTTCTTTCACCGGCTCGACCAGCATCGCAATAATACTACGATCGAGCACGGCGAAACCGATTACAAATGTCAGCGTTGCAAGAATAAGTCTTGGTTGATCGCCCTTATCAGATCCGACGCTGTTTATATTTGCCATAAAACACACCTTTGCCGGGTACGCATGCGCTTTTATCCTTGGATGACGCACCGCCCCTGGATTCGTGAAAAGCGCGCTGCCGCTGCCCTGGCGTCCGCACTTAGTAGAAGGGCTTAAAGAACAGGGCGAAAACAATAACTGCTTTTAATAACCTGCCTGGCATTCCGTATGGGGATCACTGGGCGTATCAAGGACAAGCGCCCGGTGACCGTGATTGCAAACACCGCCTCGTTTAATAGGACAAGTCCAAACGTACGCCGTAGGTCCGCGGTGCCAGGGGTTCGGAGACGAAGGATGTCACTTCGGAAACCAACACCTCCTCATCGCTGAGATTGCGTCCGAAGACGGTCAATTTCCACTTGTCCTGTTCATAACCAAGCTGTGCGTCAATGACAGTGCGTTCTTCGAAGATGCCGAGGGATTCGGTGTTCGTGATTTCACCGAAGGCTTGGTCACGATAACTTATATCGGCTTGCGCGAAGACGCCTGTGGGATGGCGGAACACCCCGCCGATGGCGCCGGACCATGGGGGCGCATTAGAGAATTCATTACCCTCGCAATTGCCGCCGCATTGGCCCGGGAAATCGTCAAATTCCGTATCGGAGTATCCAAGGCTCAGATAGCCTTCAAAGTAATCCGTAACCTGGAACGAACTTTCGATTTCAAAGCCCATGACCTGGCTTTCCGCTGCGTTTATGATCGCAGCGTCAAAGGGGCTTGGCGAAAACTGAACGAGGACCTGTTGATCTTCCCAGTCGATAAAGAACGCATTGAAGTTGAGAGTCAGTCGGTTGTCCAGCCAGGTTGAACGCACAGACACTTCATAGTTCCACAAGCTCTCAGGTTCGAATACGAGCGCTTCGGCCCCGAGATTACGAATAGAAACGCCGCCCGAACGATAACCGCGCGCCGCCATAAACGCCGTCGAGATCGTATCGCTCCAGTCATAGCGCACGCCCGCACGCGGCAACACCACTGTTTCGCTTTGATCGTCACTCACCGCAATGCCGCTTCCGACGTTGAAAAGAGCCGGCAACGTCGCATTCACCAGCGCCGCAGACGCCTGAAGAGACGGATCGAGCGTCGTCGGGTCCGGGAAAGAAGCAAGATTTGCGATGTCGAGGAACCCTGCGACATCGGTCTCATTTTCTTCCTTATCGATGCGTAAGCCGCCCGTGAACGTAAGAGAATCGGTCGCCGACCAATCGACTTCGCCGAACACAGCGTATTTCGTGCGTTCAATGTCGGTCATTTGTTCGGAGTTGAAAGAAATCAACGGCGGATAAAATGCGAGAACCGCCGGGTTAATGGACGATCCGAATAGTACCGGCAAGAACGCCGTCGGTATGGAGCGCCCGGGCAATGCCGTGTTATCCGGAGTGACCTGTTCGAACCCCTCGGTCTGGTTTGCATAGTAAACGCCGAAAATGCCTTCGAAGGCGCCGAACTCGAATTGCGCGCGCAACTCCTGGGTAAAGTTTTCGTCGAAAACATTCTGCAGGGCGTTATCCTGGGTCGCGAGGTCGAAACTGTAGTCATAGTACCCCGTAACGGAGGTCAGCGTTACGGCCTCGTTGAGTTCATAGTTCATTTCAAGGGAGCCGCGATACTCATCCTCCTCCCGGTCGCCCAGGCGAAGAACATTTGCGGCGTTTTCAAAATCAAAGGGATCGTCGTCGTTATCGACCAAACCGAAGGACCCGGTGGTGTCAAACCATGACCCCTGGAGCGTTAACAACGCATCGAACTCCGGCATGGACTTCGGCGTGTACAGAAACCCGACACGCCCCACATAAGTGTCGCGCGGCCTGAAGTCGTCAACGCCTATGCCCGGCGCGGAAATGTATCCGTCTTCTGTCTGGTAATCGAACGAAACGCGTGTCGCCAAAACGTCTTCCACCAAAGATCCGCCAACGGCAAAGGAGGCGACGCGCTCTCCATATTCTGCTGCAATAAAACGCGCTTTTGCATCGAATTCATGGCTTGGCCGCGTCGAGCGCATAATGATGGCGCCGGCCAACGTATTTTCCCCTTGGCGTGTCGACTGCGGCCCCCGAAAGACCTCGACCTGCTCAACGTCCCAGATGTTTTGCGATCCGGAGGCGGCCGACGCGAAGCCTACCGTGCGCACATTATCGAAATAAACGGAGACGGAAGGCGCCGCGCCGCTATCCGGCGCCGGGAGAACCGCCGGCGTCAAGTTCCGGATTGATGTTATGGAATCGGCGTTGGCGACACGCTTCAACAAATCGTCGAGATCGACGATATTTCGGTCAACTATGTCTTCACCGGTCGTGACATTGATACTGTCATCAATGCGCTGAAGCTCTCTTTCTTGCTTTGTACCCTGAACAATAATAATATCTGTTTCATCATCCGCATTTTGGGCGAGCGTAACGTTCGCACCGAGTGCTGCGGTCATTGCGATGGCGCTGCCGCCGACAATTAAGCCGCGCCCAAGTTTTGATCGGATCATTTTTTTTGTTCCAAAAGCCTTCATTGAACTGTCCCCTCCTCAAAAAAATTTGAGATAGTTTGGCGTTAACGCCTGTTATTTCGATGGATCGGGTCACCTGATCGATACATCAAAGGTTTTATGCAATGTTTTTGATATTGCACGGCAACTGTGCGGCATTGTGCGTTAAGGGAAAAATAGATACGACTTATACCTATCATCACGATTTTTTTCAGCTTGACTCCGAAAAGAGGAACATCAAAAAACGCGGTAAAGGCATAATTTTTACTGGGGAATCTATTATCTGGAGTATTAGAAATAGAAAGTCGCGCTAAATAATTATGGCATAATTGCCATATGCAAGGCGAAAACTTCCATCCATTGCAATCGGCAGCGCCTGGTCCGCTATTCTATGTATACCACCCATACATACGCAGATATAGCCTTAACCGCAGATACGTAAGATAAACATGAAGTGTATCGGCTAAATATATTTATCTATCCGACATAAGATGAATAAAATCATTGCGTAGCGGATCCCGTACCGCCCATCATTCCGCCACCAAGGAAATCAAACATTGTCAAGTCGGCTGCAGCAGAGTTGAGAAGTTGTTCTTAACGCTAATAACTCCCATCAACGGAAAGCGCCTGTCATGTTCGAACGTATCTGCACCATAACCCTTACTTGCCTTACGTTTTTTATAATCGGCGCAGCGTCTGCCCGCGCTGAGCCGCGCATGGTCGAAAGCTTCGGCGATAGCGCAACATCGCCGGTTGACTACCGCGCGGCGCCCTATGTTCCGCAAAATACGTGCGTGCAGATGATGCGGAACACAAATTTTGAATACTCCGTAATGTCCGTTGAGAATGTGGCGACGAGCAAAGACGCCCCTGCCCATTGCCGCGTGCATGGATTGATACAGCCGGAAATTCAATTCTGGGTTTTTTTGCCGGAGACTTGGAACGGGCGCTTCTACATGCATGGCCATGGCGGCTATGCGGGAAAATCGCCCCTGGAACTCGCCTATCATCTTAAGAAGGTGAATAACGCCCTCGCCCACAATTTCGCCGTGGCCTATACGGACACCGGCCATGACTATGACGCCGAACCGGAAGGCGAATTCGCGCTGAACGACACGGCCAAAACGGTTGATTATGCGTACCGGTCCGTACACTTGACGGCGCGCGTCAGCAAACAGATTCTCTCGGAGTATTACGGTCAGAGGGAAAGCTACTCCTATTGGGATGGTTGCTCCACAGGCGGCCGGCAAGGCCTTATGGAAGCGCAGCGCTTTCCTGAAGATTTTGACGGCGTTCTCGCTGGCGCCCCCGTCAACGCATTTACGGATCTGCATATCTGGATGGCATGGGTTTTCCAGAAGCTGGAAGGCAATGCGATCAGTCTGGACAAAATCGAAAATCTTTTGGCGCCGGCGGTCTACGAGTTGTGTGACGACCGCGACGGGTTGAAAGACGGTCTTATTCAGGACCCGGCGTCCTGCCCGTTCAAACCCGCCGAGCATTTGCCCGTATGCAGCAGCCGGTTTTCCCGGCAGGACTGCTTCACGAAAAAGGAAATCGACCTCCTGGAACACCTCTACAGCCCGGTTATGAGAAAAGGCGCCGTTTTCTATCCAGGCATGCAAGTCGGCGCGGAAGCAAAAGGCGTCCAGAATTTCAGGCCCGGCAATCCTGTAAAAAGCGGCTGGTACGGCTATTTGCTCGGGGATGAGGGCGCACTAGGCCGAATGAATATCTTCGTCACCACCTTCTTTAGATATCTCGCCTTTGAACGGGACGATCCCGATTACGATTGGCGCAATCTCGATTTCAATGAAGATTTGGACCGTATGGACCACATTCGGATCATACTGGACGCCGTAAATACGGATATGAGCGCGTTTCGCGACGCCGGCGGCAAAATCATTTCCTACCATGGCGGCGCCGATATAGGGCCGCCCGCGTCTTTTACGACGGATTACTACAACAAAGTGCTCGCCGATATGGGCATGGAGAACACGCAGAGCTTTTACAGGCTTTTCATGGTTCCGGGCATGTTCCATTGCGGCGGCGGATTCGGGACGGATTATTTCGACGCAATGACGCCGCTTATCAATTGGGTCGAACGCGGCGTCGCCCCGGATCAGATACGCGCCGAACAGCGCGCAAACGGAAAACCGGAAGGCGCCGTGGAGCGCACCCGGCCGCTCTGCCCGTATCCGCAACATGCACGCTACAATGGCGAGGGCGATCCGAACGCTGCGGAAAACTTTACATGCGTCATGGGGGATTGAGAACGTTTGCTCTCAAAGTTCCGCCGACATCAGTCAATTCGGCGAAACCGAACGTTTTGTGAATTTAGCGCCGAAACGAGCAGCGCTGAAACACGCCCGTCGCCGTCCGCTTCAAAGGCGAGTGTTTCGAACCGCGGCGCCGTTGCGGCGAAAAGATCATCGGCCAGAGGAAACAGAACCACATCCGGCTGACCGTCCTGGCGCAAGATGAAATCTCCGCGCGCCATCGCCAAAGTGTAAGATGTGTTCAGTGAACTGTTGTAATACCGGCCAACTGCTTTTTCATAAACTTCCTGCGATACAACGGCCGGATCGCGGCGTTCGATGGCCAAGCCGCCAAGCCGGATCTTGGCTGTTTGACCCTCCGTATAAAATGCCTCAAAGGCGAGACCTGGCGCGAAATACCCACCGTCGCACGCCTGTATGGCTGTTTCGTATCCCCACCAATTAAAAACTGGCACGCCATTTCGCCGTCTTACATTGACGATGTTTCTGAGTGGCGTCGTCGTATAAACGCCAGCCGCCAATGGCAGATCGACGGCCGGGCCGCAGGTCTGCTGATCGACGCCGAAACCATCATTCTTCCCCTGCTGGGAGGTGTCCAAAAACAGATCTGCAACACGCAGAAGACGTTGGTAAGGCAAGATAGACGCATCGTTGACAAGGACGGCGACGCCGACATTTTGCTCTGGATATATATTAAAATGCCCGGAATATCGGCCGCCATGACCAACGCCCTTCACATTGCGGAAATTCATCAAAAAGTGACCGAAGCCGAAATGTTTGACAGGCGTTCCGTTGGACAAGGCGGCCGGGGTTGAGAATTGCTCCAGCGCGCCGGACAATTCCGCCTTATCATCCATCAGGACAAGCATCCATTTGGCGAGATCCCTGACGCTGGTCGTTAATCCCGTAGGGCCCGGATCATCGTCATTCAGCACCCTTAAATGGTAAGCACCGGTCTCATCAGGCAGGTACGACCGCGCAAGATTGGGTAAAACCACATCACCGTACCCTGAGAAATGCGTATGCCCAAGTCCATGGCGCTCGAAAATGTGTTCCTTGGTCCAATCTGGAAATCGCGTATCCGTCACCGCCTCCACGATATTCGCCAGCAGAGCGTATCCGCCGTTGCTGTAAGCCCAGCGCGCGCCGCTGGGGAAGTTAAGCGCCTCCTGGGCGTGAAGAACACGGGAGACCTCTTCGCGCTCAACTGTGTCGCCCCGACGTCGGCCAGCCATGCGTAACAAAAAAAGCTCGTCCCGCACGCCGGAGGTATGAGCGACAAGCTGGCGCGTCGTCAGCGCCCCGATTGTGTGAGATACGTCCTTAAGATAAGACGAGATCGGTGCGTCAAGGTCGATTTCGCCGTCGTCAACGAGTTTTGCGACGGCGTAGGCGGTGAACGCCTTGGAGATTGAAGCGGAGGTGAAGCGCGTGTCCGGGGTGTTTGGAACGCGATGCGCAAGGTCCGCGCTGCCGAACCCATACAGACACGCGATGCGGCCGTCCTTCACAACCGCAACAGCCCCGCCAGGACTGTCTTCGGCGTCCCATTTCTGAAACAGCGCGGGTATGCGCTCACATCTTTCTTCGGCGACGGCACGCTCCACGCCGCCAAGCCAGAGCGCCACGAACGCACATACGCCGGTTAAAACCGCAGGGGCGCGGCCAAGTCGTAGTCGACTGATTATCATCTTAATTTCCCTCGGACCAATAATCATCCTATGTCCCCCTAACAAGAGGTTGAAATAACAGATCGCTTATTGTTGGCATAACAGATTGCTATTGAAGGCGTTTCGATCGGAAAAAAAGCTTATGAAGCCTTGGCAGGATGAGCGAAGAGCGTACCGGCCCGTTCGAGACGAAACAGCTTTGAGTTTCACTTTCAACGTCTTCACACCACAGCTTATTCTCTCGGCCGAAAAGCCGGAATATGGTGAAAAGGCCGCCCAAAGCGAGAGCTTTTGTGCAAAGGTCGACTTACGGTAAGCGATTTTTCAGCACAGCAAGCGACGTTGTCGGCGCGCCTTGGGATATTTTACACCTGTCCGCTCGTTATCAATTGGAGGGCCGCAATCGTATAGAGAACCGCTGTCAGGACGGCGCCCAATGACCGGAAATGATTAAGCCGAGTCCAAACGCGCCCGTACGTCACCCAGTAGGATTTCGCGTCTGGCGTGGCGTGGTCAAGACGTTCAAGTTTCTTGTTCATCGGCACATTGCCAAAGAGCGTCATCAGAAAAACGGTCGACACATAAACGAGCGACGCCAGGATCACAGTTGCGCGCGCATATCCATCAAAGTTAGAAGCGGCGTACATTGCAAACATGATGGAGAAGATTGTGATCAAGACGATGCCGGCGACAAATTGCGTCTTGATCACCGTACGGTTGATATGCTGCATCGCTTCGATGCCGCCGGCGGGTTCCGCACGAAGCAGCGCCGCCATAATAAACTCTGAAAACGCGGAGAAGACGCCTCCGACGACGGCGCTCCACAGCGCGAGGAAGAGGCAGAAATAAAGGCTCCATTCGTAGGCCATTGGCTTGGTGTCCTTGATGATAGAAAAGTTGAGATTACCCGTCGTTTCAGTTCCTATAGAAACTGTGACGATGATCGCTATGGCTGGGACCGCAATTAGCCCAACGCTCCGTTGTCGATACGTTTTCAGTTTTACCCTCCGGCGAACCGCCGCGAGATTGATGTCGCCCGTGGCGGCCAGGCGCCTCGGCTAAGCGACTGTGCTCCACAGACCCGCCGCCGCAACATCGCGGGCATAATCGGCGAAGTCTTTAGGCGGACGGCCAAGCGCGCGTTGAACGCCATCGGTCAAATGCGCGTTTCGCCCGTCCAGAACCGTGGAAAACAGATAGTCCAGCATCCAAACGACATCTTTCGGCGCACCGGAATTTGCGACGTCCGCCACGAAAGCGTCATGCGGAACGCTCATATACTTAATCTCGCGTCCTGTCGCGCGCGAGAGGTCCGCCGCCACATCTGCTATCGTCATGAGGCGCGGGCCAGTCACTTCATAGATTTCGCCATCATGACCATCTTCTGTGAACGCGGCGACAGCGACATCTGCAATATCATCGACATCCACAAAGGGCTCGACCTGATCGCCGGCCGGCAATGTAATCACCCCATTGCGCACCATGTCGATAAAGGCGCCTTCGGAGAAGTTCTGATTGAACCAGCTTGCCCGAACGATCGTCCATTCAAGGCCGGCGTTCTGGACGATCCGCTCGCAGGCCTGGGCCTCTTCTTCACCGCGGCCTGACAACAGGACCAGCCGTTTGACCCCGCGCCGTTTTGCCAGTGTTACAAACGCCTGGATCGCATCGGCGGCGCCCGGCATGGCGAGATCCGGCGCATAGGTGATGTACGCCGCCGTCACGCCTTCAAGACAAGCGTCCCAGCTTTTCTCATTGTCCCAGTCAAAAGACGGAACCGCCGACCGGGACCCGATGCGCACATCATGGCCCTTTTCGGTTAAGCGTTCAGCGACGCGGCGTCCGGTTTTTCCACTGCCGCCCAGAACGAGTGTGAGGTCTTGTGGGGTGCACGAGGGTGTCATTGACTTGCTCCTTGTTAGGTTTGTGCAAGTCAATGGATATAAAATGAGCGCCTGCGGCTCTTGCCAGACCGCGACAGAGTTTTGACAGATCGCGTCAAGCACGTGCGGTGATGGTTTGCCTGTTCAGAAAGCCTCGCTTTTGGCAAAAGCCGTTTGCGCCTCATCTGATGGAATGCAACGGGCGCAAATCGCTATAGGGCTTTGCTTTAAGAAGCTCCACAAAAGGCGTGCCGGTGATCTGTTTCACCTGCAATCTGCTCTAATGACGGTGTTAGGCGGCTCTGATCGATGCAATGAAACGCTGAACCTGTTGCCGCATTTGCTCCGCTTCCTTGCTTAAAGTAGAGGCGGCGCCCTGCACCTCTCCAGCCGCCTGCCCCGTCTCGCTCGCAGCGGCAGACACGCCCTCAATATTACCGCTCATGGTTTGAGAACCTGTCGCCGCCTCTGCAACACTTCGGGAGATTTCTGATGTGGCCGCTGTCTGTTCTTCTACCGCTGCAGAAATGGTTGTTGAAACTTCCCGTATCTCATCGATTTTGGCGGTTATAGTGTCAAAAGTGGTCGCCGCCTCATTTGAACTGATTTGAAGTTGTGAGATTTTTTCCGTAATTTCATTCGTTGCGCGGCCCGTCTGGGATGCAAGCGTCTTTACTTCGGATGCAACGACAGCGAAACCTTTTCCAGCATCACCAGCGCGCGCGGCCTCAATTGTGGCGTTTAGCGCCAGTAAGTTTGTTTGCTCCGCAATTTCATTTATAAGCTGAACAATATGCCCAACAGCATCCGCCGCGCCAATTAAACCGTTAAACGTTTCTTTAGCCGCCGCAGCATGATTGCTGGTTTCCATAGAAAGGGAATCGGATCTGGTGATCTGACCCATGATTTCGCGAATGGACGCCTCCATCTCCTCTGATGCGGCTGCAGCGGTTTGCACATTGGCGGCTGCTTGCTCACTGGAAGCGGCGACAGCCGATGCGCGGCTATTGCTGTCCGATGCATTTTGATTGAGCGTTGTCGCAGCACCCTGGAGCGCTTCGATAGAGCTGACGATCCTGGTCATCGTCCCACCGATTTCATCATCAAGCTTGTCCGCAAGACAAATCATTTCCTGTTGCCGCTGCTCCTGCATTTTCTTTTCTTGGGCGGATTGCTCCGCTTCAAGACGAGATCGTTCCTGGGTTGCAGTTTTAAAGACGCTTAATGTACGCGCCATATCGCCGATTTCATCCTTACGATCTGTATGGGGCGCCTCTACAGATAAATCGCCGTCGGCGATAGCCGTCATCGCTTCCCCAAGAGCTTTAATTGGATTAACAACTCCGTTCACCATACCGCGCGCAATATACACGCCTGCAAATGTGATGACTCCGCCAACAAAACATAAAATCAAGATAGTTTGATTACGCAGCTTCGCCGCAGCTGCAAGCATTTCACTTGTATCCTGCTCAGCCAAAACCGCCCAAGTCACTCCATTAAAGGTTAGAGGCCGATAGGCAGAAGCAACTGGCACACTACGATAGTCAAAAGTTTGCTTGACGCCGGTTTCTCCGGCTAAAGCGCGTTGAACGGGAGGTGTGTTGACAGAGCGGCTTAAAATCGTGCTTTCCTTTGAGAAACGGGAATCGCTTCTCATAAGGAAATCTTCGCCCACAATATAAGATTCCCCCGTTTCGCCTAAACCGGAACGCTGTTGCATAAGCGTGTTGAGGCGTTCGATAGGCATTTGGAAGACAAGTACGCCTGTAAGCCCCCCCGCCGCATCAAACATCGGCGTTGACATAAAACTTGCAGGCGCGTCATTGCTGGGCGCATATGGTTTAAAATCAAAAAAAGCTTGGTAACCTTGCTTTGCGTTATCTCGAGCAGCCCTGAAGGCTTGTCCAAGATCAGTGTCGGCCCATTCTCCGCGCAACAGATTTGTTGCATAATCAAGCTCCTTATAGACCGTATAAACAAGATTTCCTTGAGGGTCGAAAAGGAAAATATCATAGTACCCCCGATCTCTCAGAAAGGAGCGAATGTACGGGTGGTAGGTTTGGTGGGCTAAACTGTAGCGAGAGCCATCCCCTGGATTATCGAGATTTTCTTTTTGCCCTGTTGGATGCGGGTTTTCTTCGATATACAGGTTTTGTAGCCTCGCTGTTCGATTACCATCCAAATCGCGCCAGCCAGCCTTAAACTCTGCCAATGCTTCAAGAATGAGCGGGTTTTTCGACTGCACAGAAAGGTCGCCGCTAATGGACGTCAACCATGTTTCCAAAGCAATAGCACGACTTTCTGACAAGGCTGTCAGCTTGTCATAAGCCTCGGCCTGAATACTGGAACGAGCCGAAAAGAAACTTAAAGCGCCGATTATGATGGCTGTCGAAAGGCTGAATGATACGATTATGATCGGCAGCTTGACTGAAATTTTGACGTTTTTCATTACAAAATTTCCCCTTGGAATACTGGAAAGGACGCCCTAGAACGATCTAGACAAGCTGAAAACAACGGCATCATCGTCACCTCCGCCCGTCCGGTCGGACGTGTCATGAAAACGCAGACCTGCCTCAAAACCTTGCGCATCTACTGTTACGCCTACTGAATAATCTAGATAATCGTCGTTTGTATCTTCATCAAACGTACTTTGCGCAACACTTACATCTGTTGAAATTCGTTCTGTCAGGCTAACCGCAGCTGTTCCTTGTATGTAAAAAGCAGCGCCTGTTTCTCCATAAAACTCAGGCGAATAAGCAACACTCGCGCCAAGCTCTGCAATTCCAAATGCACGGGATGCGCCGCCATAGACTTCGACAAAATCTTGAGAACCCGTAGGCAGATCAGGGCTGTCCGGATAGCTGTAATATAAAACGCCGAAATCGAAGGAAGTTTCGCCGATCGATGGCGTCACGCCCCCATACCAGTCAATTTCCAATGTCGTATCGTCGCCAAAATCGACACTTGAGGCCCAGACGCCTGCATAAAAAAGTTCTTCAACCCAATCGAAACCACCCGAAATGGCCGGACCGTCGTCCGTTTGGGTGATGCCGCGAAACACATAATTCGTTGATAACGCTACGTTTGCTGAAAATGAAGACGCCTCTTGTGCAATGGCGGAGCTCATTGCTAATGAACTTAGGCATGTGATGAATAATAGTTTTTTAATAAACATAAAAAGATCCTTATTGCTATTTTTACATAAGTCTAAACAGCCAATACAAAAAAACAGTAAACTTAATTTTTATTAAGGTATTGATTTTACGGGTCTTCGCGCGCTAAACCGCTATCGGTTTGAACTGGAAATGCCACTTACATAAACCCGGTTTTAGTGATTTTTCGCCGTACGACAGACCATCAATCCGACTATCGACCAGCGTTCAGGCGATAGGAACGCGGGGTTTGGCCGGCCCAGCGTTTGAAAGCGCGCGTGAAACCGCTTTGCTCGGAGAACCCGGTGAGAAAGGCGATTTCCGCAAGAGTGTAGTCCGTTTCTCGAAGCAGGCGCCGAGCAAGGTCTTGTCGAGCCATATCTACAACACTTTGAAACGAATGCCCCTGCGCGGACAACCGTCTTTGCAACGTCCGAGCGCCAAGCCCCAGTTCTGAAGCGATAAGAGAAAGCGTCGGCACGCCCTCGCTCAACACATTGGCTACGGCGCGGCGGACCTGTTGTTCCAAGCCGGCGTCATTGTTGAGCAAGGCCAGTTCCTGCTCAAGATGGCGGTCAAAGAATTTAGCGATCGTTTCATCGCCAAGTTTGTTTGGCGCGTCTATGCTCTCCTCACTGACGAGAATCGCATCCCGCCCGGACTCAAAATAAACCGGGCAACCGAAATGAGTCTCGTAGACCGATGCATCCCCCCTCGGCGCATGCTTGAAATAAACGGCAAGCGGCGCAAAATGCGTGGTGCTGACTTCTTTACTGATGGTATCGACGGCGGACATGCTCGCCTCGTTGGAAAGCAACATGCCGGGCCGGCCATCGCCCGCCTTCTCAAGGCTGAAGAACAGGCCGTCAGCGGTTGCTTGTAGGGAATAGGTTTCTGCACTGCCGAGGACATGGCCATATCGCTCCGACCTCGCATAGGAGCCACGCAAATTCGGCGCAGATTTCCAGGCGAGACCGAAGGCGCCGTATTCATCGCTCCGCATCGCCGCACCGATCCGCAGCGGCAGCATCAGGCCTTCCGGGTCGCGATCCGCAAGCGCGGCGAAGAAATCATAATACTCGGACGATGACACCATCTGAGCCGGATCGATTGGACCGTCCGGCGACAGGCCGAGGCGCTCAACCAAATCGCGCGTCTCGACGCCGGCGCTCGCCTGGCCGATGACCTTATAGACATACAATGATGTGATCTGGCTCATAAAGATCACTCTATACGAAATTTTCGGTCTTCAGGGGCCAATTAAGAGCTGAAGCAAAACGCAGCCAAAAATAGTACAGATCAAGCATGAGGCTGTGGCGACGCCTCGCGTTCGCCGTTTTGATCCAGCCGTAGCAATTCCCATCGTTCTTTTGTTTGCTCGAACGCATCGGAAGTGCGAAGCCAGCCATAACACAGGCTGAAAACCCGCCTTGCCGCTCGGAGCAGGCACAAGCTTTCTGAATGGTGGTAAACTGGATTACGCCGCCACATAGCAGTCAGTAGATTGATTTCGTTTCATAGGGTACTTTTCAAAATCCAACACCCCGATACCGATCGGGTCTTTTTTAATTTGAGGGGCGCAGGTTTAAGGCGTTTCAAGCTCGTCAGTCTTTGGCGGACAAAAAACACCGTTCCGGCGCTTGTCTGCCAACATAAACCTTATTTTGAACCCGAACGCCATGCAGCTTCAAAAAACTTACGTCTCATCGGATGGGCTTCGCCTGTTTTACAGGGATTACAACACCGAAGCTGACGGATGTCCCATCCTCTGCCTCCCCGGCGTTTCGCGCAACTCACGAGATTTTACCGAGCTGGCGGAGCGCCTTTCCATCCGCAGGCGCATTTTATGCCCGGATTTGCGCGGCAGAGGGTTTTCCGATTGGGATACGGATTACAAAAATTATACGCCTCCGGTTTACCTTCAAGATGTGCTTGGCCTTCTTCGTAAGGAGAAAATCGAGAAAGTCGCCCTCATCGGCACATCGCTCGGCGGCATTATCGCCATGCTGATGGCCGTCGCCGCACCGGGGGTTTTGGAGCGGGTTGTGATGAACGACATCGGCCCGGAGATTGCGCCGGAGGGATTACAACGCGTCCTGGACTATCTCGGAACCATGCCGCCGCAACGCAATTGGGAAGATGCGGCTAAATCCGTCAAAGCCAATCTTGGCCCCGCCGCACCCGATTTAAAAGACGCGGATTGGAACACAGTCGCCAGGCAAGTGTGCCGGGAGGACAAAGACGGGCGGGTCGCTCTCGACATGGACCCGAAAATCGGCGATGCCGCCCGGGAAGCCGCGCCTCCTGAAGGCGATCCGTGGAGGTTGTTTCAGGCTCTTACCCCCATACCGACTTTGGCGATCCGTGGCGCACTGTCCGATCTTTTAACGGATGAAACATTTGAGAAAATGGCTCTGGCAAAGCCGGACCTTGAGCGTGTCACCGTTCCAAATCGCGGGCATGCGCCTTTTTTAAATGAGCCCGCAGCTTGGACGGCGATTGAAACGTTTTTAAAGTAGTTTGCTCTGGTTCTTGATGAGAGAGAGTGAATTGCAAGCGAAGCGGATCATAGACGCCCCGTCCACAGGCCTGCTCAAACAAGAACTTAAAGCCGTTTGCGATGGTTCGGCTGAAGCGCATCACACGCAAACAGCATATCTAGAGCACGTCTCGTTTCATCGAATTCGGATGACGTGCTCTCGGTCTTTGTTTTGGCGGTCGAACAATTGTTCGACCTTTTGCACAAAAACCGGCGCCCACTTTTGTGCGACACGCTCTAATGAGTCCAAGGCTTGCGGCGGCGAAAGGCGAAATTGTCCGCATAAGCTTTCGGGTTGGGCGCCCCCTCTCGGGGTTCAATGACCTGATGGGGGATTCTACGGTCCTTGGCGTAGGAAACCGCCTCCTCCTTCGTATCAAAGGACAGGCGCACTTGATTACTCGTCATATCCGACGCGCTGGTCCAGCCCATCAGCGGGTCGATTTTGCGGGCGGCGTTCTGTTCAAATTCAAGCACCCATTGTTTTGCTTTCGCTTTGCCTGACTGCATAGCGGTTTTAGAAGGCTTGTAAATCCGCGCGAACATCAAAACTCCCGTTCGATTATAGCCATGCAGAAGCACGTTGCTGACGGCCTTGTCGCCGGCCCGCAGCGCAGCTCCAGCATTTAAGCGATTCCATCATAGCAACTATGGGCCTTTAGGAGAACAGGCGGCTCGATAACAACGAACGCTTGCAATCCCCCCGTGAAGGCGCCGACAGGAAGCTTCCTGGCACGGGGCCGTAAATCCGCCCATTAATGTGACGAGGTCCACCTCGTCCGCTATCGCGTGGCCTTTAACCCACCTGGTCGTCTGGGACATCAGCGTGTTCGTCGGCTCGACTACTGACCGGGTTCATCCGAGTGGTCCAGTTTCAGGGTTAGTCTCCGGCCTCGGTTTCGGGCGCTAGTCTGGCCCGCTTTATTGGCCTGATTTTAAAAAAGTGGTCCGTCGTGAGTGTTAGAATCTGGCCTCCTTTTGACATAAGAGGAGGTGATTATGAGCGGCAAACGGTATTCAGCGGAATAGATTATCGGGAAGCTTCGAGAGGCCGAGGTTCGGCTTT
>JBCDBL010000056.1:0-26091 GCA_039183635.1 Pseudomonadota bacterium | reverse complement strand
AGTTCTATAGGACCGAAAATATCAGACGCTCCTTAGAAGCAATGGATGCGTATTTACAAAGGCATATGGGCGATTGACCCTATGGCGATAAAGAGGCGTCTGCCCTTATGGTGTTGAAAGTCTATCGGGGATCGCCAAAGCAGGGGGCAGGCGAGGCAGGTGGCCTGTTCGCCGTTCGTGGGGCCGCTTAAACAAAGGCCGAGAGCCGTTTGCGACCGTTCGGCTGAATCGCATCAGATGCAAACGGCTCCAATCTCAGCTTTCGTAGACCGCCAGCATCGCTTTTAGGGCGCGAAGTCCGTCCTCGCCCGATATGGGCGGGGCTGAGTTTTCATGGATGGCTTTTGCGCACGCTTCCAATTGCGTTGCGAAATGACCGAATGCAGGTCGTCCTTCCACGGAGACCTCGCGGAAACCGTTCGCATCCCTGAGGAACACGGCGTTTGTATAGTGGAAAACGCGCAACGCGCCTTTTGTTCCGTAAACGTAAATCGATCCCGGCTCGCTTTCCCAGGCGCCGGTGTCGGACAAAGAGCCGTCGGTGAGCCAACCGCGACCGCCGCTGAACATCCCTTCGCCGGGCAGTTGCAGTCCGTAGGTCGCGGCATTGTAAACAAGATGGCCGACAGCGCCGTTTTCAAAGTGCATGGCCATATATTCGCTGACCGCGGGCGCGCCGGAAATCTGTCCCTGGCCGTAGGCCTTTGCGACAGGGGAGCTGCAGAACCAGGAAAATATATCGATAAGGTGCACGCCATGGTCGACAAGACCCATGCCGGGTCCGCCGGGGCCGCCCGTCGGGTAATGAATAGGGGACAATTGTTGGTAAGCGTCTGCGCCGTTGCCGCCGATAAGCTGCTCCGTCATGAGTTGAACGTCGCCGATGACGCCATCGTCGATAAGGCGTTTAGCGGCCATGACGGCGGGGAGGTATCGGTAGCACGAGCCATAAAAGAACTTGACGCCAGCTTGCGCGCAAGCGTCGACCATCGCTTGCCCGTCTTCCCATGTGACGGCGAGGGGCTTTTCGCATAGGGCGTGAACGCCGGCGTCTGCGGCGGCCTCAACGATTTCACGGTGGGTGGAGGCGGGGGTTAAAACCAGCACAAGGTCGATGTCGCCCGCCGCCAAGAGGTCTTTATAGTCTTCATAAAACGCCGCGCCCCATTCGTCGGCGATTTTTTTTCCTATATCGGGCCGTACATCGCATACGGATTTGATCTGAAGGCCCAATAACAGTTTGTAGGCCTCCAGGTGCGCATTTGCGACGCCGCCCAGTCCAATAAAGCCGATCGATAAACCAATATC
Source organism: Pseudomonadota bacterium (assembly GCA_039183635.1). Taxonomy (GTDB): domain Bacteria; phylum Pseudomonadota; class Alphaproteobacteria; order Caulobacterales; family Parvularculaceae; genus JBCDBL01. Next base: position 24,783 of record JBCDBL010000056.1, on the reverse strand, counting down.
CGCAGTCATATTCGATTTTCCCTGGTTCGTACTTTATCCCTGCAGGCGCGCGTCCGGCGTCCTGTTTTAATCTCTTTTGTGTGGGCTTCGTCTGTCTTATACGTCTGCAAGCTGCTGCCCCGACGGCGCCAAATGCGATGTTTAGAAGCGTACGTCAAGGGGGCGGCGGGGCGACTTTTGGGTTGAGGATATGGTCTAAAGTTTATACTCCCAACCTTGTATACACTGTATTTTCAAGTTTAAGGATGATGGCGGAGTTATGAAAACCGTTGATTTAAGGCCTCCTTATCTCGTTTTCGTTGGAGACGAAGGCCGCGCCTCTTATGCAAAAACAGCGATTGGCGTTGTCGAATGGCGTCCGGACTTGTGCGCTGGGCAACTGCGTTTGTCAGATGAGGGCGCGGATTTGGGATTGCCGGATATGGATGTGGCCGCCGCAGCTGCGGCTGGCGTGAAATCCATGATTATAGGTACGGCCACGGTGGGCGGTGTTATTCCCGATGCCTGGCGTCCTGTTCTGACCGAAGCGGCGCGCGCCGGTCTCGACGTTGTGGCCGGTTTGCATGGCCGCCTTGGGGATGATGAAACACTGCGCGACGCTGCTGCATCGTCTGGCGCGCGCCTCATAGACATCCGCGTGCCGCCGCCTGACTTGCCAATCGCATCAGGGTTGAAACGGGCCGGCCGGCGATTGCTCACCGTCGGGACCGACTGCGCGCTTGGAAAGAAATACACGGCGCTTCAATTGGAAAAAGACATGCGCGCCGCCGGCCTGAAGGCGGATTTCCGGGCGAGCGGACAGACCGGCATCATGATCGCCGGGCGCGGCATTCCCATCGACGCCGTTGTGTCGGACTTCGTCACTGGCGCAGCGGAGCTGTTGTCGCCGGACAACGAAGCTGACCACTGGGACGTTATCGAAGGGCAGGGGGCGATTTATCATCCCGCTTACGGCGCCGTCAGCCATGGCTTGCTCGTGGGCTCCCAGCCGGATGCGATCGTCGCGTGTCACGCCGCTGGCCGCACCCATGTCGCAAGCTGGGAGGATTTTCCTTTGCCGACGATTGGCGAGACCATTGAACGCAATCTTGAGATCGGGCGCCGCACAAATCCCGACATCCGCTGCGTCGGGATCAGCGTCAACACCTCCGGCCTGAGCGATGAACAGCGCCCCGACTATCTCGCTGCACTTTCCGACAAATATGGCTTACCTTGCGTCGATCCTTTGGTCGATGGCGCTGGGCCAATTGTAGACCGTCTGTGTAAAGATTTTTCCTGAGGAGCGCTCTGATGAAGATGACGGTCGAGACCCGTTCGTTCCCTTTTAACGAGCCCTTCGCCATCACCGGCTATGTTTTTGAGGATTCGCCCGTGGTCTGGGTGATTTTGGAAAAAGACGGATGTGTCGGACGTGGAGAGGCGGTTGGGGTTTATTACCTTGACGAGACAGTCGACGGTATGGCGGCGCAACTTCAGGCCGTACGTCAGGCGGTTGAAAGCGGCGCGACCAGGGACGATATTCAGTCCTTGCTGCCCCATGGGGGGGCGCGCAATGCGCTCGATTGCGCTTTTTGGGATCTTGAGGCGAAGCAGGCCGGCGTTCGGGTTTGGGAGCTTCTGGATCAGCCCGTCGCGCCCGTAACGACAGTCTATACGATCGGGATCGACAGCGCCGAGGCCATGGCCAAGGCCGCCGGCGCCGCCCGTAAGTACGCCAACCTTAAAATAAAACTCGACGATGATGGCCCGGTTGAGAAAATGCAGGCCATACGCGCCGCACGGCCCGACGCGTCGCTTGTGATCGATGTCAATCAAGGCTGGTCGATCGACGCGTTGAAGACGTATGCGCCTGCGCTCGCCGAACTTGGCGTTGCTATGATCGAACAACCCCTGCCCCGGGGGCGGGATGCAGATCTCGCCGGGTACGCGTCGCCCATCCCGTTGGGGGCTGACGAGTCCTGCCTGCATAGCGGGGAGTTTGCGGCGCTTAAGGACTGGTACGATGTCATCAACATCAAGCTCGACAAGACCGGCGGTTTCACCGAGGCGTTGAAACTCGCCGCGGAAGCCAAGGCTGCAGGCAAGGACTTGATGGTTGGAAATATGATGGGCACGTCCCTGTCCATGGCGCCGAGTTTCGTCATCGCGCAGATGTGCCGGTTCGTCGACATCGATGGCCCGCTTTTGCTGGCCGAGGATGTTGACAACGCCCTTGTTTACGAAGATGGCGGCCGGGTCGATGCGCCAAGCCCTGCGCTGTGGGGCTAAGGCGCGCGCCGCCTGTCGCCCACCGAGGCTTGACCTTTCAGGCGCGACGCTTAATTTGAAGCCTAAATTTTGGCCTGATATGCGTAACGACGCCCCTTGTTTGCGGGCGCCGTGCGTGTTTTTATTGTCTGTATAAAGATGTTATTGGATAAGAAATACTACCTGTCGAAGTCCGAACGCGTGCTCGTCTCCGGCGCGCCGGAGGGGGCGGACGCAATGGCGCTTGCTGACGCCGCCCGTGCGCGCGGCGGTCTCGTGGTCCACATCGCAAGGGACGCGATACGCGCCCAAGCGGTGGAGGAGGGGCTCGCCTTTTTCGCGCCCGACATTCCGATTTTGAAATTCGCCGCCTGGGATTGTTTGCCCTATGACCGGGTCAGCCCCTCGGCGGATGTGTCCGCTGCGCGCATGGCGACGTTAAGCCTGCTCGCGCGCCGGGACGAAAGCGCCGGCCCCATGGTGCTGGTCACCACGGTGAACGCGGTTCTGCAGCGCACCCCGCCGAAATCTATTATTGAGGAGGCCTGTTTCTCCGCAAGGCCGGGCAATATGGTGGATACGGACGCCCTTATCTCATATCTGGCGGAAAACGGGTACGCCCGGGCTTCCACCGTGCGGGAGCCCGGGGACTTCGCTGTACGCGGGGGGTTGCTTGACATTTTCCCGCCGGGCGCAGCGGAGCCGTTGCGCCTCGACATGTTCGGCGACACGCTGGAGGCCATTCGCACGTTCGATCCGGAGACCCAGCGCTCCCTCGGCCAGCGGACGCAGATTGACCTGGCGCCCGCAACGGAAGCGTTGCTCAGTAAAGCAACAGCTTCCCGGTTCCGGTCCGGCTATGTCGCCGCCTTCGGCGCGGTGACGGATGAGGACCCTGTCTATGAGGCGGTGAGCGCCCTGCGCAAACATGCGGGCATGGAGCATTGGCTGCCTCTTTTCTATGAGCAGGTTGACACGCTGTTCGATTTCCTCGGCGACGACGCCATTGCGTTCCTCGACCATTTGGCGGAGGAGGCGGCGGATGCGCGCCTTGAGACGATTACGGATTATTACAAGGTCCGGGCCGAGGATGTGGAGGATGCGGCGAAAGCCAAGGCGGCCAATTTCGGCGCGCCGGCCTATAAGCCGTTGAAGCCCGATGCGCTCTATTTATCTCAAAAAGAGTTTGATGCGCGCCTCGCCTCCTTCCCAGTGCGGGGCTTGTCGCCCTTCGCTGCGCCCGACGGACAAATGACTTACGATTTTGGCGCCAAGCAGGGGCGGGGCTTCGCCGCTGAACGCGCCGCCGACAATGTGAATGTGTTCGCCGCGGTGGCCGTTCACATTGACGCCTTGCAAAAAGCCGGGAAGCGCGTCGCCATTGCAGCGTGGACGGAAGGCTCCGCCGACCGGATGGCGGGCGTTCTCGCCGATCATAGCGTGGAGGGCATCGAGGCGGCGAAGGATTGGGCCGCTGTTGAGGCTCTGCCGAAGGCCGCCATCGCGCAGATCGTGCTGGGCCTCGAACACGGGTTCGAGACCAAGGACCTCGCCATCATTGCCGAGCAGGACATTCTCGGCGACCGCATGGTGCGCCGGGTGAAGCGCAAGCGGGCGGAGAACTTCCTCACAGAAGCGGGCAGCCTTTCCGCCGGCGATCTCGTGGTCCATGTGGACCACGGCATCGGCAAGTATGAGGGCCTCAAAACCGTCACCGTGGGCGGCGCGCCCCATGATTGTTTGGAGTTGCATTACGCCGGGGGAGACAAGCTGTATCTCCCTGTAGAGAATATTGAGCTCTTGTCCCGCTACGGCTCCGAGGGCGTGGAGCATCTCGATAAGCTGGGCGGCGCCGGCTGGCAGGGCCGCAAGGCGCGGATGAAGGCCCGCATTCGCGATATGGCTGAAAAGCTCATCAAGATCGCGGCTGCCCGGGAGATGCAAAAGGCGGAGTCCATCAGCCGCCCTGAAGGCGCTTATGATGAGTTCTGCGCCCGCTTTCCCTATGCCGAGACGGAGGACCAAGAAAACGCCATCGATGACGTTTTGGAGGACCTCGCCAAAGGCCGGCCCATGGACCGCCTCATTTGCGGCGATGTGGGCTTCGGCAAGACCGAGGTGGCGTTGCGCGCTGCTTTTGTGGCCGCCATGTCCGGCCGCCAGGTGGCGGTGATCGCGCCCACCACCTTGCTCGCCCGCCAGCACTATAAGGGCTTTATAGAGCGTTTTCAGGGCTTCCCCTTGCGCCTTGGCCGCCTGTCCCGGCTGGTCTCCGCGAAGGAAGCGTCGGAAACACGCAAGGGCGTTGAAGACGGCACAATGGACATTGTCATCGGCACCCACGCCTTGCTGTCGAAAACCGTAAAGTTCAGGGACCTAGGGCTCCTCATCGTCGACGAGGAGCAGCATTTCGGCGTGAAGCACAAAGAACGCCTTAAGGAGCTGCGCTCGGACACCCATGTTCTCACCCTCACCGCCACGCCCATTCCGCGGACGTTGCAATTGGCGATGTCCGGTATTCGCGATCTGTCGGTGATCGCAACGCCGCCGGTGGACCGCCTCGCCGTGCGCACGTCCGTGGGGCCGTTCGACCCGGTTATGGCGCGCGAAGCCCTGCTCAGGGAGCATTACCGCGGCGGGCAAAGCTTTTACGTGTGCCCCCGCATTTCCGACCTGGAAGAAGTGGCGGAGTTCCTGCGTGAATATGTGCCGGAGGTGAAATACAAAGTCGCCCACGGACAAATGGCGGCGGGCGAGCTTGAAGACATTATGAACGCCTTTTACGATGGCAAGTTTGAGGTGTTGGTCTCCACCACCATCATTGAAAGCGGCCTCGATATTCCAACGGCGAACACCATGATTGTGCACCGGGCGGATATGTTCGGCCTCGCCCAGCTCTACCAGATCCGCGGCCGGGTGGGTCGGGGCAAGCTGCGCGCCTACGCCTACCTCACGACGCCGCAACGCAAGGCGCTGACCCAAGGGGCGGAGAAGCGGCTGAAGGTCCTCCAATCCCTCGACACCCTCGGCGCCGGGTTCAACCTCGCGAGCCACGATCTCGACATTCGCGGCGGCGGCAACTTGCTCGGCGAAGAACAGTCCGGCCAGGTGAAAGAGGTGGGCGTGGAGCTGTACCAGCATATGTTGGAAGAGGCAGTGAGTGCGCTGCGCGAAGGCGGCGGGGACGCAGACGACGCCTGGTCGCCGCAAATTAATCTCGGCACGGCGGTGTTGATCCCGGATACTTATGTCGCCGACCTCGACGTGCGCATGTCTCTCTACCGCCGCCTGTCTGATCTGTCGGAGCAGGAAGACATCGACGCCTTCGGCGCGGAAATGATCGACCGCTTCGGCCCTTTGCCGGACGAGGTGGAATACCTCCTCCAGATTGTCGCCATCAAGGCGCTCTGCCGCCGGGCGGGCGTTGAAAAAGTGGACGCCGGTCCCAAGGGCGCTGTCATCGCCTTCCGCGGCGGCGTCTTCGCCAACCCCGCCGGCCTCGTCCAATATATCAGTCAGTCCCCGTATGACCTTAAAATAAAGCCGGACCAGAAAATCGTATTTATGGAGCATTGGCCCGATGAAAAGACGCGGCTCAAAGGCGCGCGCAAAATTTTGAATGTCTTGGTGGAGATCGCCGAAGAAGGGGAGAAGGCGGCGGCTTGAGATAACCAGTAGAAAATGGCGGGGTTCACCCCGCCATTTTCAAACGTGCGTTATGTATCCGCGGCGGGGTGAACCCCGCCCTACAAATTTGGGTTCAATCGCCTGCGTCTTTCTCTAACGCGCCAAAGACGGACGTTTTATGACAAGAGCGGCGCGCCCTCCCAATTTGGCTTAACAGTCGGCTTTTTGAAAAGCGGTGTAGGGCTCAGTTTTCGACCGCCGTATCCGGCTTAATCGGGCCGTTGATGCGTTCGGTGATTTCTGCGATGCGGGTGAGGCTTTGCAAGGCCACCGGCAAGACGACGGCGGATTCCAGCAATTCGTAGGAGTACGTGACGATCGAGAAAATTTGGCCCGGGGTCGCGCCGGTTTGCGTCGCAGCGAACCAAAGGTTGAAACCCAGCATCGCCATCAATACGGCGAAGATAAGGCTGTAGACCAATGCCTCTGTATCCGACAAACGCACTTCGTGACGGCGAATGGCGCTTAAATGCACGCGGATTGCATCGGGCACGGCGCTTTCAAGGGCGACCACCTGTTGCTCGACCTGTCCGTTTAAATCGCGGTTCAGCTTGAAAAAACGGCCGCCGGCGGCGGCGTACGTCAACAAAATCGCAGCCGTCGCCCCGCCTGCCGAAAGCGCGAGCATCATATCGAATGAAAAAAGAACGATAATGGCGACAGCAACCTGTATCACCGCCGTCAGGACGAGGGGTGCTTCTTTTTCGAGGAACTCGACCAACTCGCGGCCCATATACAGGCGCGCGCTCACCGCTGAAACGGGTTCGCCGGTTGCTTTTTGGACAAGGGCTGCGCCAAGCTCCACCCGCATTGTTCCGTAGGCCCGCGTATCGTAGATCCGTCGCCCGGTCGCAAGGATCAACAACGCGCCCATCGCCCCAAGGAGCCAGAAAAAGGCAGACGCATCGTTGTTGAGCAAGCCGTCGATCGACCGCCCTATGAGCAAGGGCAGCGCGGCCAGCATGACCGTTTCCAAAAGCGTGAGGCCCCACGTCACCGACATCTGGCGCCAGAAAACGCGAACGAGGGACCAAATGGACAAGCGCCGGCTTGATAACATGTTTGCTCTGTGCGGCGTCGCCCCCGCCGTCCCAGTTTGAAGGTTGAAAATAAATCTGCGTCTGTGATGTACCGCGCCGCGGCAGGTCTTGACAAGATAGTCTCGAATGAGACATACATGTCTCATGACTGATCTCACAAGACTTTCCGCCCGGGACGCGCTGATTGAAGCGGCCTTCGCGATTTTCAGCCGGGACCCAAGCGCTTCCTTGTCCGAAGTCGCCGATAAGGCCGGCGTCGGGCGCGCCACGTTGCACCGCCATTTCAAAGGACGGGACGATCTCATCATCGCCCTCGCCAAAACCGCGATTGCGGAAATGGACGCGGCGGCGGAGGCGGCCTGCGAGGCGGCCTTGAGCGAGACCGACGCGCTGCGCCGCTGTTTCGACGCGCTTATTCCCCTCGGCGACCGCCAGGGGTTTCTGGCGCGGGAGGCTATTGAGAACCACCCCGACATTAAAACGGAATACGCCCGTCAACTGCGCGAAACGGAGGAGATGGTTGAGGCGGCGAAGGCCGAAGGCGCGTTCGACCCCGCCATTCCTAATACCTGGATTGTCCAGGCCTATGACAGCCTTCTGTATGCAGCCTGGGAAAGCGTCAGCGCCGGCGCGCTCACCCATGCGCAAGCCTCCGAGCTTGCCTGGCGCACGCTCACAAGCGGTTTGAGCGCGCGGCTCAAGGGAGACGACTGATGACCCCTGAAATTCTCGAAACCGTCGGAAACTCCGTCGACGAAGCGTTTTTCCTTATCGCGGGCGCCATGCTGCTTATTGAGATCGGCAAGGCGCTGTTCACGCGGCGCTGGGGCGCGCTTGGCCCCCTCGACATGATCGCGAGCGTCTCAACGCAAATCCCATACCTCTTCGTTGAGATTTTCTTGATGGCGTCTGTCTACGCCCTTTTCGTGTTCGTTGGCGAGACTTTCGTCACTTGGACGTTCCCGTTGACGCTGGGGACCGTTCTTCTCGGACTGCTGGCGGCGGACTTCGTGTATTATTGGGAGCATCGTTTCGCCCATGAGGTCCGGCTTTTGTGGACCCAGCATGCCGTTCACCACTCCTCACGGCATATGAATATTATTGTCGGCATAAGATTCGGTCCGTTTGAGGGCGTCACATCTGCTGTTTTCCATTTCCCTCTTGTACTTCTCGGCTTTCCGCCAGAGCTGGTGTTTTTCGGCGTCCTTGTCGTGCTTGCTTACCAAAGCTGGATTCATACCGAGCTCATAGGAAAGCTTGGCTGGATCGACGGTGTTTTCAACACGCCTGCGAACCATCGCGTACACCATGGTTGCGATGACAAATATCTTGATAAGAATTACGGCGGTATACTGATTTTATGGGATCGGCTTTTCGGGACCTACCAGCGGGAGGAGGAGACCCCGAACTACGGACTGAAACGTGATTTCAACAGCGTTAATCCGTTCTTTGTCTGGTTTTCCGAACTGCCCGCCCTGTGGCGCGATATAAAACAAGCGCGATCGATCCATGAGGTTTTGGGGCGCATGTTCGGGCGTCCCGGCGCATCTCAGGCCGCTTCGGCGCCTATGTCGGCCCACGACGAACGATCTTTGAAGAATCAGTCATAGCGGCACAAAACAGACTTATTTTTTTGCATGTGAAAATCATTTGCACTTGATTGTCAGTTTTTCCATTATCGTTTAAGCATATTTTTTACGAGTCATACGTCGTTGATATGGGCTGATCGGCGTTGCTTTGCCGTGGACCGAAAAGGCCGGTCCGCTCAGAAGGTTTGCCGGCCAGCCGAACCGGCGCGTTTGTCGCGGCGCACCGCCCTTAGAAGGTCTTTTCGTGAATACAGCCACCCTTGTCCGTTACATCAAGATCGCCCCTGACTTGTCTTTTAAGTCGCGGGCCGGTCGGTACGCCGTCGTTTGCGGTTTGGCGGGCATCGCGCTGTTCGGCGGCGCGGCGACCCGTATGGCTTTTTGGGAGACGTTGGCCTCGGCCTATATCGCAGTCACCGTATTTGTGGCTTTAACGTTGCTGATTTTCTACGGGCTTGAATACTTTCTTCGGATTGATACCGGCGCTCTGCTTGAAAAGCATCGCGCCCATCAGATCCCTGTGGCGGCTGTTCTTGGTGCTTTGCCGGGATGCGGCGGCGCTATCGTGGTCGTGACGCAATACAGCATCGGCCGAACCGGTTTTGGCTCCGTTGTGGCCGTCCTGACCTCGACAATGGGGGATGCGGCGTTCTTATTGATCGCGAAGGAGCCGGCGACAGCGCTCCTGATCCTGGGACTCAGCACGATTGTCGGCACGATTTCGGGTTATATCGTGGAAGCCATTCACGGTTATGATTTTTTGCGTGTCGGGCATGTCGATCAGGTTGCGAAAAGCCCGCCGCCGTTTCGCTTCGGCAAACTGAACTGGCCGTGGATCGCGTTGCTGATCCCGGGTGTCGCGTTCGGGTTTATGGCGGCCTTTCAGATGGATATCGACGCCCTGTTCGGACTGCCCGGTCTGGAGCTTTGGGTGGGAGCGGGCGGCGCTGTTATGTCCGTCGCGCTTTGGTTCATCAATCCTTGCACCAGTGCGAGTTTCGTCAACAGGACAGACGAGGAGACGGCGGATTATATTTGGGACAAAACCACAACGGACACGTGTTTCGTCACGGTTTGGGTGATTGTTGCGTTCCTGCTGTTCGAACTGACGGTCCTTTGGACCGCCTGGGACCTGAAAGCGGCTTTTGGAACCGCTGCAGCGTTCATGCCGCTTGTGGGGGTTTTAATCGGTCTTTTGCCCGGGTGCGGCCCTCAAGTATTGACCACCGGGCTTTATCTTCAGGGGGTTATTCCGTTATCGGCGCAAATCGGAAACGCAATTTCGAACGATGGCGACGCCCTGTTTCCGGCCCTGGCCGTTGCGCCGAAAGCCTCTTTTGTCGCTACGCTTTACACCGCCGTTCCGGCTCTGGTCGTCGCGTACGCCTGGTTCTTCTTTGTGGAGCTTTAAAAGCGTTTCCAGGCCAAGTGTGTGCGGTTGGCCGTCCGGAAACGCGTGAAACCAAAAAGTAAAGCGTTTCCAGGCCAAGTGTGTGCGGTTGGCCGTCCGGAAACGCGTAAAGATAGAGACTTAAAGCGTTGTTTTGACCTCGATTGCGACGACGACGCGGTCAGGTGCGTCCGTCCCGCAAGCGTGAGACCATGTCAAACGCGAAAGCGGAAGTGAAGCCGAACATGATAAATCCATTGGCTGCGATCATGCCGGGCAACAGACGCCATTGCAGGGTTGTTTCCAGCCCTCCAAGGCCGAGGGTCGTATAACACACCATTGTGAAATACAGGGCGTCCTCAAATCCGGCTATAGCGCCGGTGCGTTGTAAAACTTCCGTCCACATAAAAACCGAACTGCCGTGGGCGAGCATCATCCATAAAACAGCCAGGACGACGACGATCACTTCTTTGACAAAGCCGAACCCTTTGTACGCCGCCACGCCGCGGGACGCCGTCACCGCAATTGAAATAAAAAGCGCGTGTATGAGAACACTCGCCAGTATGATGCCGAAGCCGATCACAATCTGTTGGGTCATGGCGATCCTTTTATAAGTGTCGCAAAGACATCGGGCGCTGCTGGCCTACATGAGCCGTCGCGCCATCGCCGCCAGAGCCTGCGCCAGTGTTTCCTCGGCCGCAGCGCCGGGAACATGCTCCACGACGCCGTGGCGCACATGCATGGCGACGCCGCCGTCGTCATCCCGGGCGATGAACCGTGAGTGGCCGACGACGCCGGCGATGCGGCGCGCAGCAACGTCTGCGTCTTCTCTCAAGGTTGACGGGAAAACGATAAGGATTGTGTCCTCGGCCAGGCGCACAGCCGTATCTTCAACACGGATCAGCAAACGCATAAGGTCCGCCGTTTGACGCACAACGCGCTCCGCCGCGGCGGGACCGTGTGCGGCGGCGATCTCGGCGTGCTCCAGCAGCCTGAAACACGCGACGCTCAGTGGGCGGCCGTTTGCTTCGGCGCGCTCCGCCACAGTGGGGAAGTGGCGTCCGAAAAATCTGGATGTGAAAAGACCGCTGGCTTCGCGCACTTCCGCTGGCGGCGGGGCGCTGAGGAAGCCGCGCAGGGCGTCGGACAAACGGTGGGTCCTGGCGTAGGCGTCGACACGTTCGGCGAGAACGTGGGGCAGGCGGGCCGGCGCCACGATTTCGCTCACGCCCCTGGAGAACAGGTCCTCCGCAGACGTGCTTTTGGGATCGACGGCGGCGATGACCGGGGTGTTGTGAAGCCGTGCGTTGCGTCGCATGGCCGCCGCGATGGCCGCGATCTCCTCCGGGTCTGTGTCGGCGAAGGCGATGACGACGTCGAAGGGGCCGTGTTCCAGATAATCGAACGCCGTGGCGGAGGTCAGCGCAGCCACGAAGGTGAACCCTTTTGCGGCCAGGGCTTTTTCTGCGGCGAGAAAATGCCGACTTGGGGCGCCGACGGCGAGGGCGTTGACGGTTTTTTCGCTAAAGCTCGGGGACGGCAGCTCCACCACGCCGGCGGAGGCGAAGGAGTGCAGCCGCGCCGCCGTCTCCTCGGCCATATTGCGAAGGCGCAAAAGTTCTCGAACCCGCGCCGCGCCCGCCGCCGAGGCGCCGCGCGGTGCGAACACAAGCTCTGCGTGGGGCAAAAACGCCTTGAGCGATGTTTCCTCCTCCAGCGGATCGACGAGGATCGCCACAGGCCGATCCGAATCGCCTGTTTCCGACCAGCGTTTGGCTTGCTTTGCGGCGTAGGAGAACATGCCGGGATCCCTGGCGTCGATCAAAAGCGCGTCGGCTTCGTTCGTCGCCGCGGCGATGTCATTTTGGATCGATTGAAAGGTGGCGGCGTAGCGGTCGTCCAGAAGACGGGTGCGCAGCGCCTCAACAGCCGGTGTTTCACCATCGGTAAGGCAAATAACCCGCGCACGGGCGCGGTTCATGTCTTCAGACGTTGTCATAGGGAAGCTTTGGCCCACATTTGTTGCTTTTTGCGCGTTCCGGCGAAAACCCCATTGTTCCGTCGGAGACGCTCCCCCCTCCTGTATTCAAAAAGCGGGCCGCCGCTCAGTGTGCCGCGAAACCGCCTGCGTATCCGCCGCCGGCGTCAGGCGCATAGGCGAGCTGTTCGGGTTGTGAGAGACAGATATCCTTGCCCTCCACGCGGGGCGAAAGACCGTTCACCGCCATCTGTTCGTAACAGGGCAGGGCGGCCAGAAACTCCAACGGTTTGTTGAGCGGCCCGAACTCCCGATATAGCCGCGCAGTGTCCGCGCCGACATAGCGCCAGTGCCATGGTTCATGGGCGGAGCCTGGAAGATAGGTGTTGCCTTGCGGATACGACAGGATAAAGCCGTATTTGAAGGCGATGCGCTCAAAACACTGGAACGCCCGGTCGGACAGACGCATATGCCGCCCGTCGACGTCGATATCCACGGCAAGGCCGGTTTGATGCTCCGATTGCCCGGCCGGCGTGACCCGGCCTGTGCCGATATTGACGCTGTAGAGCGCGGCTTGCGTCTCAAACGACCTGAACCCGGAGCGCAGTTCCAGCAGCTGCCCGCTTTCTTCGGTGCAGATCTCGACCAGTGCGGCGAGTTGAGCCGGCATGCCCTCTGCGCCGACTTCGGAGGCGAGGCGGATTGTCATCTCCTCGGCGTTGGGGTCCTTTGCGACCGGGATGCCGTATTTGGCGGCGGGAACGAGGTCTGTCGGGCGAAATGTCTTGCTTAATGGGTAAACAGGCGACACAGGCCGATTTATGGCGACGCGGCGGTCGAGGGATTGGTTCCCTTCAAACCGGCGCTCCCCGAAGGCGTCCCGGAACAGACGGGCGATGTGTTCATAAAGCGCCTGGGCTTCGGTAAGCCGCTTCTGCTGTTCATAAACGGAGGCGAGCAGCTTTAAGTAAAGGCTGAGGTCCGGATTGTTCGCGCCGTAGCGTTTTTCCTGGGCGTGAAAGACCTTTAGAATTAATTGCTCCGCATCCTGTAGTTCGCGGAGTTCAATAAGGGTTTTGCTGAGCGCCAACATGGTCTGCAGCGTATCGGGGTGCTCTTCGCCGTTCAGCGGTTTGCGGATGTCGTAGGCCCATTTCAAAAGCGCCGCCCCGGCGTGTCGTCCGTGGTCGTCTTGCGCATAATAAACGCCAAGCGCCGTAAGATCCTCGGCGAACGCCTTCGCCGGCATGACGTCCGCACCTTCAGCTTTGACAAGGCCGCGCATCGCTTTTTCCGTGCGTTTCTTTTTGAAAGCCTTTTCAAACAAAGGCGCGGCGGCGCGCACGCGCATGGCCCGCCATTCATGTAAAGGGTCGATCAAACCTTCGTTCGTCTCCCCCGCCGCGCCGTAGTCCCCTGCGGCTTTCAAAAATTCAGCATAGATGTTGACGCCCATCATGGCGTCGCCGGCCCGCAAATGCGCCACGGCGAGGGCGTCATCGAGCCGCGCCCGGGCGAAAGCGTCGATGGTCATCTCATCGGCGAAGACGGGGCGTGCGGCTTCATAGTACTTGATGGCGCGTTTGTATTTGCCGGCGGCGGACATCGCGTCTCCCACATCCCGGCGCAGGTGCGCAAGATCGAGGGCGGAGATGTCGCCGTCCTTTAAGAGCGCTACGGCCCGCACGCCGTGACCGTAGGCGCGCCATGGCTGTCCCTTGTCCACAAGCGCATAGAAACGTGTCTCGGCCGCGCCGCCATGGACGTTCAAGATCACCATGCTCACAATAAGGTAGATCGACGCCAGTGCTGCGAAGACGATGGCAAGGCTCTGCGGCGCCGGCGCGTTGATATTCGGAACCCTAAACTTCATGCCAAACTATACGCCTTGTTTCCCCAGCAGGCCGAACCTTCCCGCCTAAAGGCGCGCCCCCAAGCGCGAACTTCATACTTAGCATTAACGCCCGGTTATGGCGACGTGACAAGGCGAAAAAATCTGATTTAGCGGCCCGGATGCTTTATAAGCCCGCGTTTCGACAAAAAGATTGGAAAACACCCATGACAGACGCCCCCGCCGCCGGCCGCCGCCGGATTTACCTGATGCGCCATGGCCATGTGGATTACTTCGCACCGGAGGTGATCGAAAGCGGCGACCCTTCACAGGTGCGGCTCACCGAAGACGGGCGCGCCCAGGCGGCAGCGGCGGGCGGGGCCCTTGCCGGCGTCGCTTTTGATATTGCGGTCTGTTCAGGCCTGCCGCGCACCGTGGAGACCGCGGAACTGGTCCTCGCCGCACAGGAAAACGCGCCGTCTCTTCAAACCGAAGACGGTCTTGTCGAGCTGCGCAGCGGTCGCTTTTTCACCGATCGGCGTGAGGAGCTGGCCGCCCGGCTCGCTTATACGTTCATCGCCGCAGCGCAAGAGGGCGCGACGTTCCTGCCGGACGGAGAGTTGTTCTGCGATGCCTACGACCGTGTGTCCGAAGCGATGGAACGCCTTCTCACTACAGGCGATTGGAAAACCGGGCTCGTCGTCGCCCATGAGGGCGTAAACCGGTTGCTGCTCGGCTGGGCGACCAGGGGCGGGCTGCAGGCCGTGGGCGCATTCGAGCAGGATCTTGGCTGCGTCAACATTCTCGATTTTGACATCACGCCGCGGGAGAGCGGCGCGGGGCTGCAGATTGAACGCGCCATCGTGAAGTCGGTGAACGTGACGCCTTACGACTACACCAAGGCAGGCATGCCGCGCACCAGCCTGGAGCATTTGTTCGACCTTGACTTATCCGCGGAGCTGTTGCGCGAGGAGCGGCATCGGTAATTTGGCGTTTCATGCTGTGGTCATCGATTAAGTTTCCAATTTAAAAATACAGTGGACAGATTGCTTTCTTCCCTCTTCACGGAGGACGCGGCGGCGAAGCGGTCGAGGGCGCGCTTTTAAGAGCTTGCAACGGCAAGACCGATTGAAAGGCTGCGGTCCCCGCAGGCCGTGGAGGCGGAGGCGCGCTTTACCACGGGAAATTGCGGTTAAGCCGGTCGGTTCATTTTCCGCACATCAGCCCTTCCCACCTCCTCGAATCTGGCGTATTCAGAACCCCCATGGCGCGGTACATCTTCATCACCGGCGGCGTGGTCTCTTCTCTCGGAAAAGGCTTGGCGTCCGCGGCTCTTGGAGCCCTTTTGCAAGCGCGCGGATATAAGGTCCGCCTGCGCAAGCTCGATCCCTATTTGAACGTCGACCCCGGCACGATGAGCCCCTACCAGCACGGAGAGGTCTACGTCACAGACGACGGGGCGGAGACCGATCTCGATTTGGGGCATTATGAACGCTTCACCGGCGTGTCGGCCTCTCGCGCCGACAATGTCACCACGGGGCGGATTTACCAACAGATCCTGCGGCGGGAGCGCCGGGGCGATTATCTCGGCGGCACAGTCCAGGTGATCCCCCATGTCACCGACGCCATTAAAGAGTTCGTTCTGTCCGACGCCGATGGGGCCGATTTCGTCCTGTGCGAAATCGGCGGCACGGTGGGGGACATCGAAGGGTTGCCGTTCTTCGAAGCCATCCGTCAGTTGGGGAATGAGTTGCCGCGGGGCGATGCGATTTTCGTCCACCTCACCTTAATGCCGTTCATTCCCTCTGCAGGGGAGATGAAAACCAAACCCACCCAGCATTCGGTGAAGGAGTTGCGGTCTATCGGCATACAACCGGACATTTTGCTTGTACGCTGCGATCGTCCTATTCCCGAGGGCGAGAAGAAGAAGATCGCCCTGTTCTGTAATGTGCGTCCTTCGGCCGTGGTCCAGGCGATGGATTCGAAAAGCATTTACAACGTGCCTCTGGATTACCACGCCGAAGGCTTCGACAATGAGGTGATGGCGTGCTTTGGCATTACAGGCGCTCCGGCGCCGGACCTTAGCCGTTGGGAGACGATTTCCGGACGCATACTTAACCCCGATGGCGAGGTGAAGATCGCCATTGTCGGGAAATACACGGTGTTAAAGGACGCCTATAAATCGCTGATCGAGGCGCTGGTCCATGGCGGCATCGCCAATAATGTCAGCGTCAAGATCGAGTGGGTGGACGCCAGCTTGTTTGAAAAAGAAGAGGAGGCGACCTCCGTTCTTGAAGACGTGCACGCCATTTTGGTGCCCGGCGGCTTCGGGGAGCGGGGGGCAGAAGGCAAGATCATGGCCGCCCGGTTCGCCCGGGAGCGCAATGTGCCTTACTTCGGCATCTGTTTCGGCATGCAGATGGCGGTGATCGAGGCGGCGCGTTCGCTGTTGGAGCTCCCGGCGGCGGGTTCAACCGAGTTTTCAGATCCCGGCGCCGACCCCCGCGGGCCGGTGGTCGGCCTTATGACCGAGTGGGCCCGGGGCGAGGCCCGGGAGCGGCGGACGGCGGACGGCGATCTTGGCGGCACCATGCGCCTCGGCGCCTATGAGGCTGTGCTCGACGGACAAGGCAAAGCGCGAGAGATTTATGGGACGGCCCGGATCAGCGAACGCCATCGTCATCGGTACGAGGTGAATATGGCGTATGCTGAGGCTTTGAAGGAAAAGGGCGTTGTGTTTTCCGGCGTCTCCCCCGATGGCGCATTGCCTGAAATTGTTGAGATTCCCGAGCACCCCTGGTTTATCGGCGTACAGTTTCATCCGGAACTGAAGTCGCGTCCGTTCGAACCGCATCCGCTTTTCGCATCTTTCATAGCCGCGGCGGTGGAGCAGAGCCGGTTGGTTTAGGGCTTGTTGAGATTCATCAATATATCCGGTCATCCCGGACGCCGGTTTTCTCCAAGTCTTTGACTTGGTTAGAAAATCGAGCGATCCGGGATCTGGTGCAGCAGATTTCAGACACGTGGAGACAGATCCCGGCGCTAACACGCGCACGCCAAAACCTATGGGTTTTGGGCGCGTGTAACGTCCGGGATGACGGAACAACTCTGAATCTCAACAAGTCTAGCTTCCCTTACACCCAGTCAGTTTTTTTTACAGTTTTTCGTCGTTTGTGCGACTGAATTGTAAACAATATTGTCAAATTAAGATGGAGCTAGAAATTAACTTTGTAAGACATTGATTTTGAAAGTAAAAATTCCAGGCACGGTTTTTGCTTCTTATGCGTGTGCTTTTTATAAATTTCGACGTACAGGGGAATACTTCATGAAGTATGTACTGAAAATGACCTGCGCCGCTGCGGCCATGACGCTTGCGTCCGCTGGCGCACAGGCCGCCAACATCAATGTCCTGTGGACAGCCGGCAATACGGCTTACAATGACAATGTTATTGAACTCGCCGGTGAGGCGCCGACGTTCGACCCGCTTGGCGACGGTACGAACACTTGGAATTTGACGTTGTGGGACCCAGCCGATGCAACGCCTGATTTTACGGCTTACGATGCCCTCGTTGTGGGAAGTACGTCACGTGGCGGCAGCTTTTTTGGCCTTGGAGTAAGCGCTGCAGGCGTGCTGGCCAACAAAGCTGGTATTGAAGCTGCACGCGGCAATCGGACATTCATATCTGGTCAAGATGCGGACTGGCATGATTCCAGAAACCGCCAAGACCAGGATGATGGCCCGAAAGGCTTTTTGATCAACGCTGTAAACTGGGCGGCGTCTGGTACAGGCCTTGGCATTGTTTCCATGACAGATGGGACCGGTACCGGTGGCTGGTGGACACATCCTGATTCTTTTCTGCGGGATGAGCTTTTGGGCTTCAATCAGTATTTCGGCGATCAGTCCGTGTTCTTAGGCTCGGGCCAGGAATCATTCCCAATCAATGAGGGGCTTACATCTGCAGGTCTCAGCAACTGGGATACATCCTCACATGCTGGCTTTGTCGGCCCCGTCCCTGGCTATGCGTCCATTAATTTTGAAGGCCCTAACAGCACAGGCCGGGCGATTACGATCGTAACGAAGGGTCAAGAAGATGGCGGCACCCAAGGTGGTGGCGACGACAATGATGATCCAACGCCGGTGCCGGCGCCAGGCGGTCTGTTGTTGTTCGCCCTCGGACTTTTGGGCTTACGTCGTTTGATGCGGAAATAGTTTTCCGTCTAAATGGATGAGGAATGAAGGGCGGCGCTGACGTTCAGCGCCGCTTTTTCTTTAAGGTAGGGCTGGAGCGCTGTCCGGCGCTGCGGTTTGTCCTTGCACTTGCAACAGATACTGCCGCTGCTGGTCCGGCGTCATGGCCTGGAACCGCATGCGCTCTTCAGGGGACATCACCGCCTCTTTGAGGCTTTCAGCCGCCGAGGTCGGCGCCAGAGCGCCAGCGTCCGCGAGCCTTTGTTCGGCGGCGCGCGCTTTCATGATCACGTCTGCGGCGGCGAAACGCTCGGATTGTTCAGCATCCGACATAGCGGCTAAACGCTCAAATCCTAACACCCGGAAGATGTCGCGTTGGGGCTCGATAAGGCCGAGGAAGGTTGGTCCTTCCGCACGGCGCCACCGGGCCCGCTCCCCCTGGGACAGCGCGCGAAATTCAGCGCGGCGGCGCTGGGCCATGACAATACGATCCCCGGGGGCGAGGGTTTTGTAAAACGCATGCGCCTCATTTTGCATGGTTGTGCGTTGCCATGGCGATAAAGCGGTTTCGTAAACGTCCTGTGCGAGCAGCTCCACGGCAAGACGCTGGACGGCCGCAAGGCGGTTCAACTGCTCGTACAGGTCGCGTTGCTCCAGCGGGCTGAGATAGGCCGGCGGCGGGGTTTCGAAGGCTGCGCCATCGCCTTGCATCGTCGAACGGTATTCGGCCCAGTCGGCAAGGGCTTGGTCTTCCGGGCTGAGCTCGGGCGGCGGCGCTTCACCTGTTTCGGCCTCAGAGAGCTCCTGGGCCTGAAGAGCAGCGACGGGCAGGGAAAAACAAAGGGCGAGGACGAGGACTCTCATGGCGCTCATGCGTTACTGCGAAACAACTTTCTAGGGAACGATGGCGCCCGAAGCTTAAGAAATCAATTAAAGCGCATTCACAAAAGCAAGAACCGCTTCTGTGATAAAATACTCATCAAAACAAAATCTTAGAATGCGCTCAAAATTTTACGCGTTGTAAATGCGCTCTAACTTCCGACGTCTTTCGCCTTGCGTCCGGCGCGGCTTTGCGCTACCACCCGCGTTCGTTTTTTGTGGGGCTTATACGCCCAACCGAACCTTATCAATCGCCAGGAGGCCGAGATGGCTGTCCCTAAGAGTAAGATCACCCCGTCCCGACGCGGCATGCGCCGGTCTCACGACCGTGTCGCCAAAGCGGCCTATATCGAAGACAAGGACAGCGGTGAGCTGCGCCGTCCTCACCACATCGACTTGAAAACCGGTAAATACCGCGGCCGCCAGGTTCTTGAGCCCCAGGAAGACTAAACCGCTTTGAGGTGAAGTGTTTTCGGGCCCGCGTCCGCAAACGCGTCACCGCAAAGACCTCAACAGACGTCCTCTGCCAATTGAAGAGATAAGTTTTTAAGCCGCTGCGCCGTCGTTTGCGGTGTTTAGGATCTTATCGATGCTCAGAGGCTGGGCGGGTTTCGGCAAAAGGCTGTAGCCGCCGACCACGGGGCCGGACAGAAAATCGCCCTCCACGTTCATCGCCGCCCAAAAAATCTCCTTATTATCGAGACCGTCGAGCACCACTTTTGACCCGAGAGAGTGGACCTTTGAAACGAAGGATTTCAGGGTCCTTTCCGTCGTGTCCGTGGCGCTGCGTTTTTGCGGCGGCGGCACAAGTTCGATGGCGAAGGATTTCGCGAAGGAGAAGTTTTCCAGGTTTTCAAGTTGAAACGGCGCTTCGACAATGACGCGTTCGAAGTAGTTCTTCAGTGCGGTGGCGACCGATCCGATCGAGGAGGTCGGCGTGCCGACGCTGATCCGCTCCAGTCTTGGTACGAAAAGTTTGCGCACCTCTGCGGGCAGGTTTGCAAACACAGAGCCGTACATCTTCTGATATTTCGGCCGGGCGAAATTGTTGTAATTCACCGGAAACATAATCTGGCACATGCCGCCGCGCTTGCGCATCTCGACAAGGTCCAGAACACATTTGTTGAAGGCGGTGATGTCCACCGCGAATGTTTTGTCGTCGCTGCGGTAGTATTGGTTCTCATGGATATTGCCAATCTCCACATAGGCGCGCCGACGCTTGAAGGAGGAAGCGACAATGGTTTTGTGTCGGGCGCTCCATAACGGCCGGTAGCAAAAGTCGCGGTTGATGAGAATGACGGGGTCGAACTCCTCGACGAAATTCAGATCCCGCAACACATCCGACAGATCGACGCCGGAGGCGACATCCTCCATGGCGGCGTCGGCTTTCGATCTCGGCCGTTTCGGCGGCGCTTTGGGGGGCTGTTTTTGCGGGCGTTTGGTTTGGCCTTGGGGGGACTGTGCGGCTTGCTCCGTGGGGTCTTGCGCGCTCGCCGCTTGCATCAGTTGCGCAAAGCTTTGACTGTCGATCGCCTTGGCGTCGCAGGAAATCGGCGGCGCATTGAACTCATCGTTCATTTGAATGGCGTCGGTTATTTTTGACGAGATTTCCTGGGACAGGTTGCTGATATCGGCATTGTTCTCGCCCGTGAACAACACGGCGAACCCATTGTTGGTGCGCAGGACAATGTCCGCCGGGTCGACATTTTCAGAGATAATGTTGCGTGTCATTGAGAACAGTATCTCCCGATACCGCTCCCAGTCATCGCCAAGCTTTTGCTTGTATTCTTCAATGTTCATAAAGCACATCTCGCTGCCGGCGACGTCGCCGCCGCCTGCGAGCATGGACTTCAATTTCTGTTTTTGGTCCGGAGAAAGGTTCATAGAATTATCGCGGAAACCGAGTGCTTATCTCATATACTCAACTCAAGGTATATGTTTCTGGTTGCTGCTTTGTTAATTGCGCTTGCGAAAGTGGCGCTGTTTTCATGCTTGTCGCGGAGCGAAATTCGCGATATGCGCGGCTTGAATTTGCAATGACATCGCTGAGTGTGAGGGGAGTTTGATAAAATGACAGCTATCGTCGACATCGTAGCACGCGAAATTCTCGACAGCCGGGGCAACCCGACCGTTGAAGTGGACGTTGTTCTGGACGACGGCTCCGTCGGCCGGGCTGCGGTTCCCTCCGGCGCCTCCACGGGGGCCCATGAAGCCGTGGAGCTGCGCGACGGCGACGAGCGTTATGGCGGCAAGGGCGTATTGAAAGCGGTTGAGGCCGTTAATGTCGAAATCTTCGACGCCCTGTCCGGACTGGACGCGGAAGAACAAACGCACATCGATGACATGATGTTGGAATTAGACGGCACAGAGAATAAATCTCGCCTCGGCGCAAATGCTATACTTGGCGTATCTCTGGCCACGGCGAAGGCGGCGGCCTTGGCGCAAGGAACGCCTTTATACCGATATGTGGGCGGCGTATCCGCGCGGGTTTTGCCCGTTCCGATGATGAACATCGTCAACGGCGGCGCCCATGCCGACAACCCGATCGATATTCAAGAGTTCATGATCATGCCTGTCGGCGCTGAAAGCCTTGGCGAGGCGGTCCGGTGCGGCGCAGAGATTTTCCAAACTCTGAAAAAGGGTCTGAAAGACGCCGGACATAATACGAATGTCGGGGACGAGGGCGGCTTCGCGCCGGGCCTCAGCTCCGCCGACGAAGCCCTCGGCTTTATTATGAAGGCTGTGGAGCAGGCGGGCTACGCTCCGGGCGACAATGTTTTCATCGCTCTTGATGCGGCGTCTACAGAGTTCTTTGAAGGCGGCAAATACGAACTGGCCGGCGAGGGCAAGTCCCTCGACGGGGAGGGGATGGCCGCGTATCTCGCCGACCTTGTCAGCCGTTATCCCATTATCTCCATTGAGGACGGAATGGCCGAGGACGATTGGGACGGCTGGCGCGCGCTTACCGAAATGGTCGGCGACAAATGCCAGCTTGTGGGAGACGATCTGTTCGTCACCAACAAAGCCCGCCTTTTGGAGGGCGTTGAAAAGGGCTGCGCCAATTCGATCCTTGTCAAAGTCAACCAGATCGGGACCTTAACGGAAACGCTGGAGGCTGTTGAGGCTGCTCATCGCGCCGGCTATACGGCGGTGATGTCTCACCGGTCCGGGGAGACTGAGGATGCGACCATCGCCGATCTGGCGGTGGCGACCAATTGCGGTCAGATCAAAACCGGATCGCTTGCGCGCTCTGACCGGTTGGCGAAATACAACCAGCTCCTGCGCATTGAAGAGGAATTGGGCGCCGTGGCGGAGTACGCCGGACGTAGCATCCTGCGCGGATGAAAATCTTAAGACGCCTGATCTTCTGCAGTGGCGAAGCACTCAAAGCCAAGGCGCTTCGCCCGCAGGCAGGCGGTCTGCGCTTCGTCTTCCGCAAATCCCGTGAAGCGGGCGCGATAGAGCGTCTGCCCGTTTTTCACATAAGGCGCGACGGCCCAGCCTGACGTTTTAAAGGCGCCGCCTGCTTTGCGCGCAACGCGCTTCAATTTCGAGGCGGCGAGTTCTGCGGATTTGTAGGCGCCGATCTGTATGCTCCAGTTCTCAGGCTGAGGCGCATAGGCGATTTCAGCTTCGCCCGCCGCGTCTCCTTGTGCGACCGGCAAAACGCTGTCGGCCAGGGCCATGCCGGCCAAAAGAGCTATAGTTTGATTTTCGGCGAGCGCATCTTCGGCCGATCCCGTTTGCTTGATGAGGGCGCCGATCGGGTCGGCCCCGGCCATGATGGCGTCGGCGCGATCCGTCTCGGCGAACGCAAGGGCGGCCAATTGCGCTTCGTTGGCCCGTTCAGCCTCAAGTTTGGCGAGAAGCGTCGGCTTCAGGTTCGGCGTCGGCCTTGCCGCATAGACGCGTTTCAAAACCGATGGGTTGTTTTTTATACGCGCGTAGGATTGGTTCAAAATCTGTTTCATATGCGCGTCACGGGTTTTCGCCGTGCGTCCGCCAAGAACGACGCCGATCAGCTTGTGGTCGCTCTTCGTGGCGATCGTGGACAAATTAAAGCCCGAGCGGCGCGTGTATCCCGTCTTCAGACCGTCTGCGCCGTTATAGGTGAGCAGCAGTTTGTTGTGGGTGCGGTAGGTTTTGCCGCCATAGGTGAAACTGCGTTTATTGAAGTACGGATAATACTGCGGAAAGTCCTGAACCATGCGCTGGGACAGGATGGCGAGGTCCCGGGCGGTGGAGCGTTGTTTGCGGTTCGGCAGGCCCGAGGCGTTGCGGAACGTGGTCCGGCGCATGCCGATCTTGCGCGCTTTTTTCGTCATCACCTGTGCGAATTGCCATTCCGTGCCGGACAGGTTCTCCGCCACCACCACGGCGACGTCATTGGCTGAGCGGACGACGAGGGCTTGAATGGCGTCCTCGACGGTAATTGTCGAACCGGGCTTCACGCCAAGTTTTGAGGGTGGCTGTCCGGCGGCGCGGGTGGAAACTTTCAGCTTGCTGTTCAGTTTCAGCTCGCCAGCCTCCAGCTTTTCAAACAGCAGGTACAGCGTCATGACTTTTGTGATCGACGCAGGATAGCGATAGCTGTCGGCGTTGCGGGCGAAAAGTACGTCGCCCGTGTCGGAGTGCACAACGATGGCGGCGTATTTGGAGTTGGCCTGCGCCGAAGACGGCGCCAGTGCTGCAAAAAAGCTTAAAAGAACCGCCAGTGTGAAACAACGCAACATGTGATGATCGTTTCCCAATACGCCTTTAAAGGCAACCATAGTTAACCCCAGCGACGCAAGTATGCGCCCGTCAGCTTAATTTTTAATCGAACTGCTCAATGACGACAAAGAGAGCAAAGACCGGGCCAATGCCGCCGACGACAGGCTTCGACAATCGCCGCAGAGCGTAAACAACACGTTAACCTTGTCTTAATTTCGCCGCGCCGCTTCCAGATCTGCTCGCCTTTGTCGTGTGTCGGCAAACGGCTCCGGAATCTTTGTCTTAAGCGCGGGAGACGGCCTTCGTCTGATCCGCGTCACGCACAACGCCTTCTGGCATGCGACGACGATGCTGCACGTAAAAGTTACATCTCTTTACGCGTATCGCGTGAAAGCAGAGCAACTTAAAAGTTTTGTGCAATGCAAAAATAACACTTGACAGATACGCCGCAGCAATCCATATGGTGCACTGCACAATAAATAGTGCCCGGGCGTTGACGCCCTAATAAGTCAGAACAAGTGACTGAAATCAGGCGGGAGCCGGAAAGAGGACGACAATGGCGACGAAAACCAAAGCTGATGCAAACGGCGCGACCGCTGCTATGGAAAGTATGGCCAGCGCTGGTAACGAGGCCTTCAAAGAAGGTTTTGAGAAGTTCAACCAAGGCTTCACCGATTTGTCCGCAATGGGCAAGGAAACTGTCGAAACGTTCGTTGAAACAACCAACGCAGCGACGAAAACGATGGAAGCGATGAACAGCGAAGTCATGGGCTACGCTAAGCAGTCTATGGAAGATAGTGTTGCAGCTGCGAAAGCGGCGATGACGTCTCGCAGCCTGCAAGAGCTTATCGAGGTCAACACCGACTACACGAAATCCGCATTCGACGCCTACATGGGTCAAATGAATAAGTTGAGCGACATGTGGGTCGCCGCCGCCAAAGACACGGTTGAGCCCTTTAACGAGCACGTCGCGGCTTGGACGGAGAAAATGCAATCCTATCGCCCATAGGCGATAGCTGATTTTCAAACTGATCAGTTGCGTAAGACAGGTATTGTGTAGAGTTGCGTTTGAGAGCCCGGCGTCGCCGGGCTCTTTTTATTGTGACATCAAAAAACTCCACCTTCGGTAGAGGATTGTACGGATTTTAAATTGTCGTCGCGAACCGCCCTGAGCGGGGCTTTTGTCATCGGTATGAAGTTTGTCTAGCGGTTTTTCCTCCCCCGCTCTGGCGGGGGAGGT
>JBCDBL010000055.1:0-26313 GCA_039183635.1 Pseudomonadota bacterium | reverse complement strand
TTCCGGTTCGACGCCAGCGAGATCGCCGGCGCGGACGGCGCTGCGGTTGACGCCTGGTCTGATGCTGTTGGCGGCCATGACGCCGCGGCCGATGGCGGGGCTCCGTCGTTGGCGACCGTCGATGGCATGGCCGGACGCAACACTGTTGATTTTTCCGGAACTTCGGACGCCATGCGTATGACGTCTGTTGGCGAGGTCAACGGCCAAAGTTTCACGGAAAAATCTTTCGCGATCGCCTTTGAGGCGGGCGAGGACGTATCCGGAACGCAGGTTATATATGAGCAGGGCGGCGCCATACGCGGGTACAGCCTCGCGATTGCGCCGGACCCGGACAATGGAGACGCGCCGACGCTTTTCGCTTTCGTCTGGAACAACGCTGAGTGGGACGGCGAGCACGAATATAAAGCGATCAACATGGGCGAGGTGACGCCCGGCGAAAATTACAACATCGTCATGGTTCATGACGCAACGGATGCAAACCCGGAGGCGCAAACCTGGTCTGCCTATGTTGATGGCGAATTAGCGGGCGTGCTGGACCATGTGGGCCCACAGTTCAGCCACACTGGAAGACCTGGCGTCGGCGGGGTTGCTGATAACTCCATTCATCCCGTCACCCATAAATCCATCGGCGAAAGCGGAACGGATTTTCATGGAGAGATTGGCGAAGTCCTATCCTGGAATGCTGCTCTCGATGCAGGTGAGGCGGGGGATGTTAACGCATACCTTGAAACGAAATGGAGCGATGGCGGACAATTGGAAGGCGTCGTCGCTGAAGACGCCAGCGCCGGCGTGGTGGTCGGCAATGTCAGCGTCGTCGATCCCGATGTCGGCGACAGCCATACTTATGCGGTGGACGATGCGCGATTCGAGGTTGTTGATGGCGAGGTGCGTATCGCCAACGGCGCTGATTTCGACCATGAATCCGAACCGGAAATCGACATCACGGTTACGGCCACGGATGCGGCCGGGCAAAGCGTTTCGGAAACCTTCATAGTCAATGTGACGGACGTCAACGAAGCGCCGACGGACATTAGCGTTGCACCGCCGGCTTTACCGGGCGGGGAGCTTGCGTTCCAGTACACTGGCGATGCGGATTTCTCCGAAACCACAGAAACGCTTAATCTATCGTCGTCCGTGGATATCAACAAATCGACCTTTACGGAAAAATCCTTCGCGATCGCCTTTGAGACCGGCGAGGACATGTCCGGAACGCAAGTGATTTACGAGCAAGGCGGATCGACCCGCGGATACAGTCTGTCGATCGCCCCCGATCCGGACAATGGAGATGCGCCGACTCTATACGCCTTTGTTTGGAACAAAGCCGAATGGGACGACGACCACGAATATAAAGCGATCAATATGGGCGAGGTGGAGCCCGGGGAAAGCTACAGCGTCGTCATGGTCCATAACGCCACAGGCGCAACGCCTGCTGAGCAAACCTGGTCTGCATATCTTGACGGTGAGCATGCAGGAACCCTGGATCATGTGGGGATGCAGTACAGCCACGGTGACGCGCCTGGCATAGGCGGCGTTACAAATGGCTCTGTACACCCTGTAACGCATAAAGGGATCAAGGAAGGCGATGCGACCGACTTTAATGGGACGGTCCATGAAATCGCCTCCTGGAATGACGCTTTGGAAGCATCGGATATCGCTGCAGCGTCAGACTATCTCGATGCTAAGTGGGCCGGCGAGCAAAACGTCTCTGTTATGGAAGACGCCGCCGCCGGCACGGTGGTCGCGCGCTTGCAGACAGAAGATCCCGACGCCGGTGAAACATTTACGTATGAAATTGTCGGCGATGCGCCCTTTGAGATCAGCGGCGATGCGCTTGTGGTAAAAGATGGCGCTGAGTTTGATTTTGAAACGGCTGAGACGGCGGACGTCACGGTGCGAGTCACGGACTCCGGCGGTCTGTCTTATGAGGAAACGCTCACCGTTAATATTCAAAACGTCAATGAAGCGCCTGACCTTATCGCGCCGACCATATCGACGGTTTCCGGACTTGAGGCGTCTTACTACGACATTGGCGAGGCGATCGGGAACCTTTCGGATATTGACTTCAGCGCGACGCCGGACGCCACGGCTGTTGTAGGGTCCATTGACCATATGGACAGGAGCGATCCGTTCTGGGACGGCGGCGCGGACAACCAGTTTGCGGCGAAGTACGAAGGCCAGCTGAATGTTGAGACAGGCGGGACGTACACGTTCGACCTGACGAGCGACGACGGCAGCGCGCTGTATATCGACGGCGTTCTTGTGAACGACAATGACGGGCTGCACTCGACGCGGACGGAGACGGTTACGATCGATCTGGACGCCGGTGCGCATGACATTGAGATTTTGTACTTTGAGAACGGCGGCAGCCAGACGCTGCAATTGGCCTGGAGCGGTCCGGACACGGGCGATGTCATGGAGGTCGTCTCCGGCGATGCGTTCAGCCATGATACGGGCGGCCTGTCCGTCACGGAGAATGACAGCGGCGCTGTCGTCACGGCGTTGTCTGTCACTGATCCCGATACTGGCGATGTTCACACTTATTCGGTGGACGATGCGCGGTTTGAGGTCGTCGATGTCGATGGCGTCATGACTTTGAAATTGAAGGACGGCGTGTCCTTAAACCATGAAGACGCCGATACGGTTTCGGTGACCGTTACGGCCCAGGACGCCGCCGGGCTTGAGGACTCCGAAACGCTCAGCATAGATGTTGGTAATGTGAACGAAGCGCCCGTAGCAACGGATGCGTCGGACCAGGCCGCGACGGAGGAAACGCCGTTCTCCTATGACGCCGCGCAGCACTTCTCAGATCCTGACGCGGGCGATCTGACATACGCCGTCACCGGCCCAAACTGGCTGTCCATTGATGCGGACACTGGCATGCTGACGGGGACGCCGGACGATGCGGACATCGGTGATGCGACTGTGACCGTCACGGCGACGGACGCCGGAGGGCTGCAAGCGACGACAACGTTCGACCTGTCGGTGGAAAGCGTAAACGACGCGCCGGTTCTTTATACCGGTGATGCTGCAAGCGGTTTGCAAGCGTCATACTACGACATTGGCGAGGCGATCGGGAACCTTTCGGATATTGATTTCAGCGCGACGCCGGACGCCACGGCTGTTGTGGGGTCCATTGACCATATGGACAGGAGCGATCCGTTCTGGGACGGCGGCGCGGACAACCAGTTTGCGGCGAAGTATGAAGGCCAGCTGAATGTTGAGACAGGCGGGACGTACACGTTCGACCTGACGAGCGACGACGGCAGCGCGCTGTATATCGACGGCGTTCTTGTGAATGATAATGACGGGCTGCACTCGACGCGGACGGAGACGGTTACGATCGATCTGGACGCCGGTGCGCATGACATTGAGATTTTGTACTTTGAGAACGGCGGCAGCCAGACGCTGCAATTGGCCTGGAGTGGTCCGGACACGGGCGACGCCATGGAAGTCGTCTCCGGCGATGCGTTCAGCCACAATGGCGATTTAGGCCCTGTATCTGTGGATGAAAATGCGGAGGGCGCTGTCGTCACCACCATCAGCGTGTCCGACCCAGATGTTGGCGATGCGCATACCTACTCCGTTGACGATGCGCGGTTTGAAGTGGTCGATGTTGACGGCGCCATGACCTTGAAACTGAAGGACGGCGTCGCTCTCGATTATGATGTGGAGACTGAGGTTTCCGTCGATGTCACAGTGACCGACGCCGCCGGCGCCAGCGATACGGAAACAGTTTCTTTTGCCGTCGCTGACCAGAACGCCGCGCCGACTGGTTTTGAAATCGCCGGCGCATCCGCTGGAACGTTCCAGGAGAGCGGCGGCTTGCTGGTCGTTGAAGCGGAAAACCATGTTTCCAACACCGCCGGCGATGACGGCCACGCCTGGAGCGCCAGCGAAACAGACGGCGCTATGCACGTCGATGACGGCTCGACATATAACGATATGTGGAAGACGGAAAGCGATGTTGAGGCGAATGCGCCAGAACTTGCTTACAATGTCCATTTCGAAACGCCGGGAACGTATTATGTCCATGTCCGCGGCATGGCGGAAGACGGTCCGACCGGCAATGCCGACAGCGTTCATATCGGCCTTAACGGGGAGCGCCTTACAGACGACGGCGGCTTGACCGGTTTTGGCGGCTCCATGAGCTGGGGCGACAGAGACACATATACCGGACAGCGCGTGGCGATCACCGTGGATGAGCCGGGGGCGTACGAACTAAACGTTTGGGCCCGTGAAGACGGCGTCGCCATCGACAAGATCGTCCTCACGCAAGATGCGGATTATAATCCGAGCGGCGCCGGTCCCGACGAAAGCCCGCGCGGCGATTTCGCCAGTGTGTCCGAGGATGCTGAAGCCGGCGATGTGGTTGCATCCCTGTCGGCGATCGATACAGATGCAAGCGACAGTCATGTGTATGAGATTGTCGACAGTGACGGAAACCCTGTCGCGGACGCCAATTTTGAGATGGTCGGCAATGAGGTGCGCGTCAAGGACGGTGCGACTCTCGACTATGAGACCGCATCCAGCCATGAGGTCCATATCCGCGTCACCGATGAAGGCGGCGAGTCTATCGTTCAAACGCTCACCGTAGGCGTCAGCGATGTAGAAGAAAATGTTGCGCCTACGGTATTGAGGTGACCGGTCTGACAAAGGGACTTGCCCTTAACATCGACAGCGGTAATGACAACTATCTTATGACGAGCGGGGCCGATGAAGCTTTCGCGGGCGAAACCGAATTCACATTGGAGGTTTCCTTCTCGGTGGATAGTGAGGGGTCGAACTTCACGCCTATCGTGTCTTACGCCGCGCCTGGACAAGCGAACGAGTTTCTAATCGGCGCCCACAACGGCGAAGACACGCTCGCCGTCTTCTTTAAGGGTCAAAAACTCTCGACGACCATCCAGAAAAGCGATGTCTTCGATGGGGAGACGCATACCGTTTCGGTCGTACGGGATGCATCCGACGGTTCTATAGACGTTTATGTGGATGGCGAACTTGGTCACTCTTTAGACGGTGTAAAGACGGGGCAAACCCTGAATGGCGACGGCATGCTTGTTGTTGGTCAGGAACAAGACAGCGTTGGCGGCGGATTTGTCACGAACCAGGTCTTTTCAGGCGAAGTGAACGAGCTGCGTATTTTCGATGAAGCACGAACATCGGACGATATCGCCGACAACGCCGGCGCGCCTATGTCCGGCGATGAGGCCGGTCTCGCGGCGCATTGGGATTTCGGCGCGTATGCTGACGGCGGCGTCGCCGATACGACAGGCGGCGGTGCGGATATGACGGTCGGCAGCGTGTCAGGTTCCGGCTGGGTCGCCGGCGCAGGTCCGCAAGTTGTAGGCGGCGTGACGGAGAACGTGACAGGCGCGGTTATCGGAAACGTCAGCGTGACCGATGCGAACAGCGTTGATGCGCATACCATCACGGTGGACGACAGCCGCTTTGAAGTCGTCGACGGACAATTGAAATTAAAGGACGGTGTCAGCCTCGATTATGAGACGGCGTCCTCCGTCGCTCTTGAGATCACTGCAACCGACAGCGAGGGCGCTTCGGTCTCGAAGTCCTTTGCGCTGGATGTTCTGAATGTGGACGACGCCGATATTGTCGCGGGCGGCGACAATGCCGACACCCTCGACGGGGGGATCGACAATGACACGATGACCGGCGGCGGCGGGGACGACGTATTCCTCGGCGGCGACGGTGCTGACGACATGGATGGCGGAGATGGAATCGATACCGTCGATTATTCGGAAAGCTCCGAGGGTGTTGAGATTTATTTCGGCAGCTCACAGACCAGCAGCGCGGCGCCCACCAAAGCCGATGCAGGCACGGTGGTCGGCGGCGATGGCGACGGCGACACCATAACGAACATCGAAAATGCTGTGACGACCGATCATGACGATTTTGTTTATGGCGGCGGCGAAGGCAACACGGTGGAGCTGCGCGATGGGGACGATACGTTCGACAATATCAGCGCCAACTCCGGCGATGATGACGTCGACGGCGGGCTGGGCGACGACAGCATTAAAACTGGCGGCGGCGACGATATTCTGCACGGCGGCGAGGGTGACGATTTCCTCGACGGCGAACAAGATGACGATACGCTCTATGGCGGCGCCGGCGACGATAGAATGGAAGGCGGCGACGGCGGCGATGTGTTTACCGGCGGCGCTGGCGACGACAATATGAAGGGCGAGGTTGGTGACGATCTTTTCCTCATTGGCGTCGGCGACGGCAAAGACACGGTTGACGGCGGCGCAGGCTGGACGGACACGGTGCGTCTTGACGATGACGGTTCTGTTGCGGGCGACTGGGTCGTTACGGTTGACGGCGGCGACACGTACACGCTTGATACGGACAGCGGGTTCCTGGATCTCGGCGCCGATGCGTCCGGCGTCATCACCTTTGACGACGGCACAGAGATCGATTTCTCCGGCATCGAACACGTGGAATGGTAAGGTCGTAATGTGCGGCCTGCCTGGGGCCAAGGGTTGTTAACGCCCTGAAATGCGCCATGCTCTATAGTTGGCCGTACGAACGGTTGAGCAAGTGGCGGGGCCATGACGGAAAATAGTCAAAAACACAATATACTGGTCGTTGATGACGACGTTCGGAGTTGCGATTCCCTGCGTCGTCGCTTGTCCCAGGCCGGGTATGCTGCAACGTCGGCGACGGGCGGGCGCGCGGCGATTGCAGCCTTTGAAGAAAAGGCCTTCGATCTGGTGCTTCTCGATATCATGATGCCGGATGTGGGCGGTCTTGAGGTTCTCGACCGCATCCGCAGCATCGCCGGGCCGGCCGATCTGCCGGTTTTGATGGTCACGGGGAAAATCGGCGCGGACAATGTGGTTGAAGCTCTGGACCGCGGCGCCAACGATTTTATCGCCAAGCCCGTTGAAATTCCGGTTTTGTTGGCGCGGGTGAAAACGCATCTTGCGTTAAAAGCGGCGCGGGAAGAGTTGCGGGGCCTTAATGAGGATCTTGAAGATAAGGTCTTATCGCGCACTAAACAGCTGCAGGCGACGAACGCCAAGCTTGTCGAGGAGATCGAAACACGCAAAAAAACCGAAGCGCATCTGTTGCAGGCGCGGCTGAACGCCGAACATGCGGGTCGCGCGAAAACAGAATTCCTGGCGACCATGAGCCATGAATTGAGAACGCCCTTGAACGCCGTTATCGGATTTTCCGATTTGATCGTACAGGAAAGTCTTGGGGCGCTGAATATCAGTCAATATAAGGAATATGCGCAGAATGTGAATTCAGGAGGGCGGCATTTGCTCTCTATCATTTCTGATATTCTGGATATGAGTAAGCTTGAGGCCGGTTATGAAACGCTCCAGGACCGGGTGGTGAGTTTAAAAGATATCGTTGAGCTTTCCGTTAATCTGATAACGCCCCAGGCCACGCGTAAAAACATTTCCATCCTGCCAACGGTAGGGGCGATGGACTATGTTTATGCGGATGATATTGCCCTCAAACGTGTATTGACCAACCTTTTATCGAATGCGGTGAAGTTCACGCCGGACGGCGGATGTGTTGAACTTCGCGTTGAAACGGGGCCGGACGGCGCGTCGATCACGGTCCAGGACAACGGCGTTGGCCTGTCGCCGGACCAGCTTGAGACCGTGTTCCATCCTTTTGTTCAAGCTGAAAACGGTCTTGATCGCAAGTATGAAGGGACCGGGCTTGGTTTGCCGAT
The DNA here is from genome assembly GCA_039183635.1 of Pseudomonadota bacterium. Taxonomy (GTDB): domain Bacteria; phylum Pseudomonadota; class Alphaproteobacteria; order Caulobacterales; family Parvularculaceae; genus JBCDBL01. The sequence continues at coordinate 18,608 of JBCDBL010000055.1, read as the reverse complement.
TGCAAAAGCCTTAGCGGACCTCCACGGCGGCGATTTGCGCCTTGAGAGCAGCCCCGGCGAAGGGGTGCGGGCGATCGTGACCTTGCCGCCGGAGCGCAACGCCAAGGCGCCTGTGGCGGACTGAAAGGCTGGACATTCCTGTCTTCAGGAGTGCATGGGTAACATTGAAGCATTGGAAAGACGCTTATGACAGACACGCCCGCCAGCGCACCGCCTGGTCCCTCCGATCTTGAGGCCCTTGGCCGCCAGACCTCTTTGCCGGACAAGCCTGAGACGGCGGTTCTGGAGCGGGTGGCCAACCCCCATGACGGCGCGGACTATGTAGCGCGGTTCACATGTCCCGAGTTTACGTCTCTGTGCCCTGTCACCGGCCAGCCGGATTTCGCCCATATCGTTCTCGACTATCTGCCTGGGGCGTATTTGGTGGAAAGCAAGTCGCTGAAACTGTTTTTGGGAGCGTTCCGCAACCATGGCGCCTTTCATGAAGACTGCACCCTGATGATCGCCAAGCGCGTCGAGGCCGCCATTCAGCCAAAATGGCTGCGCATCGCCGGCTACTGGTATCCCCGCGGCGGCATTCCGATCGACGTGTTTTATCAAACGGGCGAACCGCCGAAGGGGCTTTGGGTTCCCGATCCGGGGGGGGCGCCTTATCGCGGACGCGGTTGAGCGCGGCCTTATCCGGCTTTTGCGTTCGTCCAGGCGGAAACAATCTTCGTCAGATCCGGACGCGCCCGCTCCATGGGCGCGGCGTTGGCGGCGCCGATATAGATGTAGCCCGCCACGCGTTCGTTCTCGCCAAGTCCGAGTTTTTCTCCGATCCTGTCGTCGAAGGCGTACCATTCCGTCAGCCACTGCGCGGCGAAGCCCATGGCGTTCGCAGCGACGAGGAGCGTCTGACACGCGGCGCCGGCGGAGAGAATTTGCTCCCACTCCGGAATTTTATGGGGCGTCGTGACGTTCGAGGTGACGGCGACGACGAGGGGCGCCCGCAAAAACCGGTTGCGCTCATATTCGACAAGTTCGGGATTGGCGTCGGGATTGCCGGCCTGAAACGCCTCGGCCAGGACGTCGCCGAAGTCTGCCCGCGCGGCGCCCTCGAACACGATGAAGCGCCAGGGCGACAGCTTGCCGTGGTCCGGAACCCGTGCGGCGAGGGCGAGGAGCTGATCGCGCTGGGCCGGCGTCGGTCCGGGCTCCGCCATATCCTTCGCCGTCAGGGAGCGGCGGCGGGCGAGCAGCGCCAGCGTCTGCGGCGAGGGCGTCGCGGCGGTCAGGGTCTCGCCCATTTGCGGTGCGGGGGTATCGTTCAGTATCGTTTCAGCGTTTTGTGTCATAGGACTGCCGGTTTTTGGAGTGTGAATGTCATGTCGTGCTTTTTATTCTCATGTGCAACCATTGCAAGGGGCATGAAAGACACCGCCCGATGACATCCGACAACACGCGCGGTCCCTGGAGGATTCATTCCACCCGCACCGTATACGACAATCCCTGGATTCGCGTCATGGAACACGATGTCGCCCGGCCGGACGGAGAGCCGGGGCTGTACGGCGTTGTGGAGTTTAAAAATTACGCCATAGGCGTATTGCCCATCGACGCGGAGGGGCGGACGTGGCTTGTGGGCCAGCACCGTTTCCCACGCAACGTTTACAGCTGGGAGCTGCCGGAGGGGGGCGGTCCGAAGACCGATGACCCGCTGGCGTCGGCTCAGAGGGAGCTTAAGGAAGAGACGGGACTTTCGGCGCAGAGCTGGTTTCCGTTCCTGCGTATGGACCTGTCAAATTCCGTGACCGATGAAAGGGCCTTTTGTTTCCTCGCCTGGGACCTTCACGAAGGCGTCGCCACGCCTGACGAGACGGAGGTTTTGGAGGCGCGCCGAAGACCTTTTTCGGAGGTCTTCTCCATGGTGATGGCGGGTGAAATCGAGGACTCTTTGACGGTGGCCATGGTGCTGAAAGCACGGATGATGGCCTTGTCTGGAGCGTTGCCGGACCACATTTGCGTCAAGTTGACGTGTTAAGTAGTTGTGCGCCTGAGGCGCTGCGTCATAGTCTCCAGGTGAAGCGCCTCTGTGTAGGGCGTGTATTGTGAAAGGTCGAAAGATATGGGCGTAGTGACGCAACTGCGGCAAGCGGCGGATCCGACATGGCCCAACATGCGTGTAGAAGCGGCGACCGCTGCGGCGCAGGAGCCGATCCTGGCGAGTTTTCTGAACGCCACGATCCTCAATCATGAAACCTTTCACGCCGCCCTCAGCTATCGGTTGGCGCAAAAGCTCTCCGACGGGGAGATGAACGCCATGCTCTGGCGGGAGGTGTGTACAAACGCCTACAATGATGATCCGGACATTGTTGCGGCGGCGATCGCGGATCTTGAGGCGTGCTACGAACGCGATCCGGCATGCAAGCATCGTCTGCAACCGTTTTTATACTACAAAGGCTACCAGGCGCTTCAGGCCCAGCGCGTGGCCCACTGGTTGTGGAACGGCGATCGGGAGCCGCTTGCGCTGTATTTGCAAAGCCGCATGTCGGAGTTGTTTGACGTCGACATCCACCCTGCCGCACGGTTCGGCAAGGGCGTTTTTATGGACCATGCGACATCCATCGTGATCGGCGAGACGGCGGTGATCGACGATGATGTCTCCATGCTCCATGAGGTGACCCTGGGCGGCACCGGAAAGGCTGACGAGGACAGGCACCCGAAAATCCGCCGGGGCGTGTTGATCGGCGCCGGCGCCAAAATTCTCGGCAATATCGAGATCGGCGAAGGCGCCCGCATCGCGGCGGGCAGCGTCGTGCTTGAACCCGTCAAAGCCCATTGCACTGTCGCAGGCGTACCCGCCAAACCGGTTGGCGCGTGCAAGGACACCCCGGCCGAGACCATGGATCAAAGCATCGGCGTTAATGGTCTGTCTAAGGACTAGAGCGTATTGCAGGCGATGTGGATCAGGCGAAGGTCGTCTCACGCGCTCAAAACAAAGACTCTAGAGCCGATCGCCGACTTATAAAGCATGCAATCGGCTCTAGCATTCTACAAAGTTTTCTGCCACCCGAGGGTCACTGTCCAGTCCGTTTCCATTTGCGGGCCGTTGAGGTCCTGATAAACAGGAATGCCGAATTCAAGGCCCAATCTGTGGCCTCTGGCGCCGGCGTTCTGGGCGGCGAAGTTAAGCCCGAAGCTAAGGTCCAGCCGTTCGCCGCCGAAATTCTCACCCCGAATGGTTGGAACGAGATCCAGCATCGGGTTGCCGGCGGTGGGGATCATGCTGCGGTCCGGCCCTTCGCCGTCGATTTCGCCCCATGACCGGCCGGCCAGGCGCACCGAGCCGCTGGCGTAATCCGTAAACAGATAGCTGAGCCAGCCCGTCGCGGCGATCTCGTCGCCAAGGGTGTAATTCTGGTCATTATCCCCTGTACGGATGATCCCGGAAAGCTGGGCGCCCCATCCCCAGCGATTTTGGTAGCCGTTATAGGTGATCCCCGGTAAAAAGTCGTACGTGCCCGAGCCGATTTGCATTGGATACGGTAAAATTGTTCCGTTCGGCGCGGCGGGGGTGACGTCCCGCGCTTCGATGTCGCCGGTGGGCAGGCTGACGCCGAGGTTGAGGTGGATCGATGCGGCATCGGTCTTAAACAACCCGACCAGGGCCGAAAGCTTCACATCGCCAAACCCTTCCGACTGCGTCTCAAAAGTGTCCGAGGGGATTGGCGGCAAAGTTCCCGCAGGATCGCGATAATGGTCCATGGACTTCCAGATGTAGGAGCCCATGGCCATGAGCGTAATCCTGTTGGTAAGGCCGTACATGGCGCCGGCCATCACCATGTCCATGGGCATCGTGTCCGGAACGACGACATATTGAAAACCGTCCTGTTGTTGTGTTTGGGTAAGGGACAGGCTGTTTGTTCCCTCGCGCATGCCTTCCATTTGCATACGCATATAACGGACGGAGACCATTACTTCTCCTTTGTCGTGAAGATGGTCGCCCATAACGCCGATGGGGGCGTGGCGGTTTGGGATGGTGGCGTTGTCGGCGCGTGCTGCATGGGTTCCGAGCACGGGGCAGGCGAAAAGGAGCGCAGCGGCGGCCGCGCGGCGTGGGGTGATCGTCATGATATGAAAACTCTCTCTAGCGTCCTTTCAGAAAGGACGGCCCGATTAAAGCGTTTCAAGGCGGCAGGGTCTGGTTCGCCGTTCGGAAACGCAATGATATCAAAGACCTCAGTACAACGCAGCGCGTCGGGTGGACGCGATGTCGCTTTAGGTCTGTTTAGGAAAATGCGCTGAAGAGAGCCGGCGGCGCGCGGGGGCTGGAGGCGCCGTGTGTTATGCGACCGGCAATGCGTTCGACCGTTTCGGGGGGCAGCGGGCGGTTTTTGTCTTTGGGGACAAAAAGTCCGGTATCGGTGCGCATGCCGGCGTTCGCCGCACAGGCGGATTTGCAATGGGCGCACGGGGGCGCCTTTTCTCTTCCCTCCTCGCCGTTTGAATCTCCGGGGATGCAAAGTGAGGCGAAGCTGAGAAGGAAGGCCGTAACGGCGTCCTGCGCTTCAAGCTCAGGGACGCGGTCTCCAGCGCCCGTGACGGAGTGCGCCGCCATGGGGCCGGCCATAGCCGCATTGAACGCCGCCGCTAAAATAGCGATAAGCGTGAAAATGCGACGATGAACGATATGGCGCATGGGAAGCCAGGCCGCGTTAATGGTCTTAATCGTTTGCTTGCGCGCCGGCGTCTAATGCCGCAGGCGAGACGACTTTCGCCACGACCTCCATTTCGCCGGCCTTTTCAAAGGTGAGGGTCAATGGCGTTTCGTCGCCAGGGGCGAGATCGCCTGCAATTTCGAAAAGCATAAGATGGGCGCCGCCTTTTTCCAGGGCGACGCGTTCGCCGGCGGGTACGTCAAGTTGATTGAGTTTGCGCATGCGCATGACGCCGTCGGAGTCTTCCATCGTATGGATCTCAACGACGCCCGCCGCAGAGGTCTTCACCCCAAGCAGTTTGTCTCCTGCAGCAGCGGCGTTTTCAATGTCCAGGAAAGCGGCGGCGACGCTTTGGCCCCACATCGGCGCGCGCACAACGGCGTTCGTCACCGTGACGGCCGGGGCGTCCATAGCCGCCATTTCCTTGGGCGCCGCCAGAGCCTGTTCCGGCTCTGAACTGTCGGCGGGTTCAGAAACCGCTTGTTGCTCAACGACTTTTGCGCTTTTCGCCTTTTGGCCGCCTGCGCCATTGGGATATGCCAGAAGAAGGGGGGCTGGGCGCTCTTCAGCCGATTGAACGGTGCTGGAGGCGTCTTCGGCGTTTCCGCAAGCGGCCAGCAATGCGGTGCATCCAAGAACGCTAAGTAGCTGTTTCATATCCAATCCCCCAATGTCATACAAATAAGTACGATATTTACTATCTTTCACATTAAGCTCCTTGCCGCGTTAGCGCAATGTGTGACCGCGCCGCACCCATTTAACGCGCGCGGTTGGCAAGGCGCGGGGCATCGCGTTAAGACTGATCATTCGCGCACGCCTCGGTCCCGGCGGCGACTAAAGATCATGGAGGAAACGCATATGAACGCATCTGAGGTCGCCCGACTCCAGAAATATCTGCAGGACAAGTTCGCCGCGCCTGCTATCGAGGTGCGCCGGCGCCCCAACAAGGATGATTCGGCTGAGGTGTATTTGGGAGAGGAGTTTATCGGCGTCCTGTTCCGCGACGCCGATGAGGGCGAGATCTCTTATGACTTCAACATGGCGATTCTCGACATCGATTTGCCCCCGGCGGAAAGCTAGTTTCGGTCAGAGCCAGAGGCGGTGTTGAGGGCGGCGGCATGACGACAGGGCGAGCTCAGGGCGTAGGCGGCCTTATAGCCCGTGCGCCCATGGTTGCGCTCGGTCTCGTGACGGCGTGCCTCGTCGCGCTGGCGGCGAGCGCCGCGCCGGTGGACGCATTGCGATTGCAAGCGATGTTTGATCGCGCCGGCGGGTTTACAGCAGCGCTCAGCGCGGCGTTGTTATTCGTTTTACTATCGCCCTTGTATGAGCGCAGCGCAATTTTCCGTGTAACGCTGTCCATAGGACTTTTCTTTTTCAGCTGCGCGATTGTTTTCGCCGGGTGGGCGTTTTTTGAAATCGGCAGTTTCGACCCAGTGGCGGGACCGCTGTTCTGCGCTGCAGTGATGATCGTCGTTTTGATTCTGTTGCTTTTGGGACCGGCGTTCGGCGCGCGAACAAGTTTAGGGTTGTTCGTCGTTGTTTTGGCGCTCACAGGCGTAGGCGGCGTTGCGATCATCGGGTTTTCCGAATATTCCGGCCTGTATTTCTCTGCTTATGCTGCGCCGGTTATGGCGCTGGGGGCGAGCATGTCATTAATGCTGGGGCTTCTAACGGCGGCTGAGTTTTCGTGGGACTACGCTGATACGGCGATCCGGCGCGAGGCGGCTGGCCATGCCGCCAATGTTGGGGTTTTGCGGGGCGGTGCTGCGGCTTTTGTTCTGTGTACGGCGTTCGCCCTGGCGATGCACCCGGGCGCTGGCGCAGATGCGCCGCCGCCGCCCGGCCTGTGGCGGCTTGTGGCTGTCGGCGCTGGGCTCGCCCTGTTGACGGGGTGTTTTGGGGCTGCGGCAGGGTTTGCGCTTGCGCCTTTGGGCGAGCGGTTTATCGAAGCGGAGAATTTACGCCGGCGGGCGGCGGCGAGAGCCTTTGCGCACCTGCGCCCCTGGACGTCCATGCGCACCTCAGCTGCAATTGTCGGCATCGCGGCGGTTCTGGCCGCCGTCACATTGTTTGAGACGGAGTATGCGGGTGTTGCGCCTTTGGAGATCGGTCTTTTATACGCCGCTTCCGGCGCAATTGCGCTTTTGGCGTTTCGTTCTCTGCGTACGGCGCTTGCAACCATGGCGTGTTTGGCTCTTGGCGGACAGGTTGCTGCGTTCGTTTTGTCTTTCGCGCCGGAGAGTATGGCGTCAACCCTTGCCGGGGCAGACCGCCTGGCTGTGCTTGCGCCAACGGCTCTGACGTCGGTGCTCGTCATTTGGCTGTCGGTTCAATGGCGTCGGGAGTTGCGGCGCGCCGGCAAAGCCAGCGACGCCGCTGCACGAGCGATGCTGCGGCTCGCCCCGGCGCTTGGCGCCGCCGCAGGGGTCGGCGCAACGCCGCTTTTCGCCTTTGCGGCGGCGGGGGAATGGATCGGGGCGAGCCAGGCCGGACTTGCCTACGCGGTACAGGCGGCGGCGACGTTGATAATTGCGCCAGGGGTTATGACGTTGGCCGGCGCGGTGCGGATCGGCGGCGGCGAATAAGGTTTATCCGGCGCCCTGGTGCAGCTGTTCGACAAAACCTCTGACAGCGATATCAATAGTTCGCCATTCTTCCATGTACGGACGTTTAAAGCGATAGGTGATGGAAATATTACCGCCCAACTCGTATTCCCGGCGGCAATCGGGGCTGTCTATGTGGGGCAGTTCCTTAAAGCATCTAAGAACGATAGGCGCGCCGTTTTCATCGCGGCCTATAAACAGCTCCTCGTCGCGGTAGCCGTTCATGGGCGAGTCCGGACGGCTTTCGCGAAAGGTGTAGCGCTGCAGTTCAAAAGGCGTCGGCACGCCTCTGCCGTCAATGGTCAAAGGCAGGTAAAGCTTTTCAAGCCGCTCGGCCTCGTTGAACAGCTGCGTGCGTCCTTCAATAAGAATATCGATGCGCGGCGCGCGCGGATCGTTTTCGACGAATATGTCCCGTCGCGCGGGGGAGTAGGCGCTCATATTGGGCCACAGGGCGTACAGGAAAACCGACCCCCTTGGCCCGCCGCGACGGGAGCGGGGAAAGACGGTGTAATTCGCGGGAATTTGAAACGCCTCATTGTTGATGACGATGGAGACCTCTTCCTCGCTGATCGTCGGTTTGGGCGTATCGCCGGCGATATCCTCCAGGCGCGGTCCAAAGTAATAATACAAAAAAATTGCGCTGAGGATCAGCGTTGCAGCGAGAATTCCCAGAGGATAGCTCCAGCTGGATTCCTCGCGGACTTCCTCTCCGCCGAAACGTTGCGTTTTGCGGCCCATTGACGTGCGTGTCCGTCTTGTGTGTCGATCGTCTCTGTCGCCGACCGTTTGAAGCGGCCGTATTACGCGTCTTTATAGGACGCCGATCATCTCCGCCACAAGGGGGTGGCGCACAACGTCGGTTTCGGTCATTTCGACCACACAGACTTTGCCGAGCGCTTTAAGCCGGTTTGCGGCTTCGGCGAGGCCGGACACGCCTGGCAACAGATCGGACTGCTCCGGATCGCCGGTCACCACCATGGTGGAGTGCCAGCCCAGTCGTGTGAGAAGCATCTTGATTTGTCCATAGGTGCAATTCTGCGCTTCGTCGATGACGACAAAGGCGTTGTTCAGTGTGCGCCCGCGCATATAGGCGATCGGCGCGATTTCAATGACGCCTTCGCTGATGAGCGCTTTCAGCGTTTTTGCCGACAATCGGTCGGCCAGGGCGTCGTAAAGAGGGCGCAGGTAGGGAGACAGCTTATCTTCTAGATCGCCCGGTAGAAAACCGAGACTCTCGCCCGCTTCGACTGCCGGGCGGGACAGAACAATGCGTGCGACGCGTCCAGCTTCCAGCGCCTCAACGGCTTTGGCGACGGCGAGATAAGTCTTACCGGTGCCGGCGGGGCCTATGGCGAACACAAGCGGGCTCGCCTCAAGCGCATTCATGAGCGCTTCCTGATTTTGTCCGTAGGGGCGCACTTTGCGCACATAGCTTTTGTCGCGGTTTTTATCTGACTTGACGTCCTCAAGGGGGGACCAGCCGGCCGTTTCGTCGAATAGGGGGTGGACGTTATTGTCCGGGTTCCAATTGCGCGTGGCGTGCGCTGCGGTCTCTTTAAGCTGTGCTTGTCGACGGGACGCCCGTTTGCCCATGTTGCCTCTCCGTTACTGGACCAATGATAAACTGAATGCCGGCAAGACACATGCGCGCAAAACGCTTAATCTTTATATTAAGCGTAGACGGAATATGTGAGTGAAGGGTGGATGCCGCATTCGTGGCTATATCTGTGCATCGCCTGAAAACAGAGCGGAGTTTAGAGCGCGCTTCTTGCGAAGCGTTAAAGATCCAAACCCTACAAATCGGCGAATCACTTTGCACGGCCCAATCATATCTCTATTCGCCTCAAGGGCGAGGGGCGTGTGCGTTTTTCATAAAAGATTCATGGGGGGCGCTGAAAGATCTGTAGATCCGCTTGGCCCTTAGCGGCGGTGCACCCAGGTTTTGTGCAGTTTTGCAACGGATTCGGGTCCGTAATTATGCCAAGCGGAGCGGCCGCGGCTGGCGTCTATGACGAATAAAGGTTCGTTCGCCTGGAGATGCGGCATCATGGCGTTGCGCACGCCGGCCGCTGTTGACGTTGTTGATATTGTCCAGACATTGTCGGCGATGCGGAACGCCGGGCCCAATTTATGGATGGCGTTTTCAAGGCGCCCTGCTGCGCCGGATACAACGTCGAAAATCAGGATGAAGTTTGCAGTTTCATCGTCCGACTGATCCCCGACAGTGCGTTTGACGGGAGCGGGCGAGCGCGTTTCGAAAAACAGTTCGTGAAAAATCTCTTCACGTATGGCGTGGCGCCAGCTTTGGGACTCCGCCGGCGCGACCAGGGATTGCGCGGCGAGGCGTCCTTCGGAGGCGAACTGGCGCATCTGGTCCAGCGTGTAAGGCCCGTAAACGCGATCCGCGACTTTTATGCACCAATTGTCCGACATAGGAGGCGACTGCACATCTGTTCTTTCATTATACGTTGCGGCGCTTTCGCTTTGTGCGGTTCGCCGCCCTTTGTGATCAAGCAAGGGGCGGGCCAAGCTGGGGAAGATGAATTCGTTTCGAATTGAAACGCCGCCGGCAGGTCATGGTTAATGCCGTGCCGCGGCGGCTTGTGAGGCTGCGCCGGCGCGCAGGAATTCGACGCCGACGCCCTCGTCGTGGTGGCGCACGATGCGCGCCCGTGTCCGGCCGAGGGTAAGCTTCGCGCCTACGGGCGGTTTTGGGAACAATGCTAAGGACGCGCCCGAGATAGAGATATCGAGAACGCGGCAGGATAACACTTCGCCATTGTCGAGAGAAATACGGGTGTTGTGGGATTGCGGCGTTCGCGGTCCGGAACGGGACTCCATATTGTCGGATAAATGGCGGTTTGCGATCCAGGTCAGCTTATCGGCCGTTTTTGCAATTTTTGCGGCGCTGGATGCGAACGCCACAGCAAAGCGGTCGTCCTCTATGCGGCTGACTTGCGCCTCGAAGCGGCCGACGTCCTTAATATAGACAATCAAACGTTCGCCCGCTGAGGGGGGCTCGGCCTTAATAAGAGCTCCTCCTGGGGAGATATTGACGACCGCGCCGCTGTGCTCGGAGCCGTCGGCGCGCATGTAACGCGCGTCAAGCCGCAATGTCAGCCTGAAATGCCGACGATTGTCTCGAACCGTTTGTTGGGGCGCCGGTGATCGCTGCGGGGCGACGACGGCGAGTTGGGCGGACATTGGTGTTGCTCCCTCGCGACAATGGGTGATTTCATTCAAAAACACGCTGTTGCGTTAAGCATAGGCTCTGAGGGTGAACAAAGGCTTAGCCGCCCGTCGCGGGGGCGGAGCTGTAAGATTAAAAAGGCAAAGCACAGGGTGGCCGCGTAAGCGCGTTTTAAAGCGTCGGCGCATCAAACGGAGTAAGGGCGATGCTTTAAGGTCTTATTTTTACACATTTCCAGTTCAACCGGTATCCGCTCTTGCGCGACACGCCTTAGTTGTGACCGCTGCAAGCGTCTGCGCCGTCGAAGGCCCCGTCGGCCCCGTCGCCAAAAACAAGCGCTGGCAAAAGACGGGTCTGAAAAATCCATCCTACGGTGAGAAACTGACCAAGGCCGCCGGTGCGGGAGGCGATGTTGTCCATTACGGCCCGCCGTGCGTCTGCATCGTAGAACCGCTCTTGAAAATAGAGCGCTTCGATGGAACGCGTGTGAGCGATATCGTCCAGAGGATTGTCTTTCAGGAACACCAGCTCGCCGGCGTGTCCCGCTTGCAGGGCGCCTGCGACGCCTTCAAGGCCGGCGTACCGGGCGGCGTCAATTGTCGCGGCCTTTAGAATGTCGGCGGGGGGCAATCCGGCGTCTGCGTAGATAGACATTTCGTCGTGGAAGCTTGCGCCTGGATAAATCAATGTATCGCCTGTATCCGTCCCCACCAGCACCTTTACCCCCGCTGCGTGGGCCCGTCCGGTTAAGGCGACGCCGAGTTCGTAAAATCCAATGGAGGCGTCCAATAGGTCCGGGGATTCTTTGTAGGTCTTTTCATAGCTCGACGCCTCGCCTTCCCAACCCATGTTTATCACTAAATCAGGAATATAGGCGGCGCGCGGATCAGTCAGGAACGGGCGTTTGAAGATCCGAATATCGTGACGCCGCGTCAGGTGGGTCGGAACATAATAGGCGCCTGTGCGGGCCCAGACTTTTAAAACATCCGTACACGCTTCTTCATCGAAACCTTCCAGAAGTTGCGGGTAATATTTTACAAGGCTTGGCCCTTCCGCATGGGCCGGGCCTGCGATCCAGCTTTTATAATCCGAGGCGTAAATTTTAGATTGATTGCTGCATGCGATGGGCAGCATGCGAGCGTGTTCTATGGTGCGTTGTCCGGCCTTCAATGCCTGCATCAGGGTGAGTGATTTCGGAACATGCCCTTCCAGAGGCAAGCCGCCGGCCTTGGATTCCCGGGCGAGCGTTTCGTACACTTTGGGTTGCAAGGTATTATAGGGCTTCAGGAAATCGACACGCCGATTTTTAAGATAGGCGACAAGCTGTTTGGCTTCCTCCGGCGTCTGCGGAACAAGAAAGCCCGGCTCGTGCGGATAATTTCTGTCGCCGAAGGCTGCGTGCGGACCATGGACGGTATAACTTCCAAGTGAAATTGTCTTTGGAGCAAGCAACGCCCCGTTGCGCACGCGCGTGTCGATCTCGCGATATTCGTCCGCCGTATACCGAAAGCCGCAGCTTTGTCCGACACAGTCTCCGGACATATTGCGTACGTTAAACACGCCGTGCATCGCCATCATCGGGCCGCTATAGGCCAGTGTCGGGCGTGAAATATGAACATGCATATCCCAAAACCCGGGCACGACATAAAGACCGTCTAGGTCTTTGACCGCGGCGTTGTCGGGGACCGATACGCTTCCCTTGTCGCCGATATCCGTGATCAGGCCGTTTTCAACAATGATCACTTGATTGCGGGTCAACTCGCCGGTTTTGACGTCTACGACGTGGATATTTTCAAAAGCGATGACTGGACGCGCTGCGCCGCCTGGTTTGGCGATCTGCTGCGCGGCGACAAACACAATCAGCAGCTGAAGAGCGAAAAGCATGGCCAGGCCCAAAACGCCAAAGCCAATTATGGGGATTGATTTTTTTATAAAGCCCATGGTGTTCGCCTTCTCACCCCTTCTCCGCATGCCATTTTATTTATGGCATACTATTTTGAGGTGTGGAAAGACTAGAATTGCATTCCGTGTTTTTGAACGGGTGTTCCAGAAAATTATTTATACCTTTGAGGCGGCGGCTTTGCACAAAGGCTGCATTTCAGGGGCTAAAACGGTTCGCAGCTCAGATTCGCCGAACTATCCGTTGCTATCGGTCAAAGGCGGTTGGAAGGGCGCTTAGCCCGCCGATGTTACAACGTCGAACAACGGCCTTTCACCGGCGGATGCATCGTACTTAAAATCTGCGGTGTCAGGCGCGTAGTAAAGCGTTTCTCCTGTTCGCGCCGGGGCGACGGCGAACAGGTTTTGGCGCACGAAGGGGCGTGTGTCCCATGGGTTTTCAACGGTTGGGCCTGAAATCGCATGGGCGCAGCCGATGACGCGGTCCAACGGACCGCGGGCGCTGCGAACGGGGGCGAAAACCCATTCGATATGGGCGCTTGCGCTATCCATGCGTTCGGCTTTTGCAATAAGCGCCATTGGAGCGACGGCGCCTAACATTTCCGAAATCCGGTTTTGCACCTGCCGCTTGGCGTCATCGCACCACAGGTCGAAAAAGTTCTGTGCGCGCAATTCCTTGCCGAACATGTCGCACAGCGCAGAGCCGGCCAGCCGGAACGGCATATAGGCGCGGTCCGCCCGCTCTAAAATGAAGATGTTGGCGAGCGCAGGCTTGAGGGCGGTTGGATCGATCTGGGAGCGGTCCGGCGCGGCGCCGTTTCGACGGGCGCGCCAGTGTTCTAATAAGATCCGGGCGTTGCGATGCTGTATCATCCTGGTCGCTGTCTTTTGTTCAATAGTAATGCGCCGGTTCACAAGGCGCGGGGGTCGCCGAACCTGGCAGCGAAATTCATGCCATCGCGATATAAATCGGTCTTGCCAGCGGGGCGGCGACGCTGCGATGATCAAAAAGCGCACGAAGCGCCTTTGTTTTTATGGAGCCGGGCCTGTGCAGTTGAGACGATCGCAGATATTAGGATCCGACGCTTACGACCCCATGCATAACGGTCCCCAACGCATATTGAACGTTCCGTCGGCTGTTCTGTGGCTGATCGGCGCTATTGTTGCGGCGCATTTCGCTCTGCTCTTTGCGCCGCCGGCGGTTATGCAATCTGTTTTGTTGTCTCTGGCTGTTATTCCCGCGCGGTATGCCGATCTGTTCGGCGTAACGGCGGTATCGCCGTTTGGCGTCGATTTTCCAACCGGGTTCTGGGCCGAGGCCGCACCTTTGTTCGGCCATGCATTTTTGCACGCCGGGCTTGGGCATTTGTTTTTCAATGCGCTTTGGCTGCTTGTATTCGGCGCGCCGACGGCCCGTCGTCTTGGCGCTGAAAATTCTGTCATTGGACTGTCGTTGTTCTTGGCGCTGTTTTTCTTTGGGGCGGCGGCCGGCGCGTTCACCTATGTGGCGCTTAATCCGGCTGAAGGCAGTCTGCTGGTCGGCGCCTCGGGCGGTGTTTCGGCGCTTATGGGCGCTGCGGCGCGCTTCGCGCTGCGTCCCGTCGCGCCCTGGGAAACGGGGCGTCCGCCCCTGGCGCCGCTGAACGATAGAGGGGTTGTCGGGTTCACGATGGTTTGGATCGTGATCAACGCCGTTATGGGGCTTGCCGCCGTCGCACCGTTTGCATCGGGGCTGTCCGTCGCCTGGGAGGCGCATCTGGGCGGCTACTTTTTCGGTTTGCTCGCCATATCGCCCCTCGATAGAGCTGCGCGCGCGGCGCTTAGGTAAGAGCGTCGGCCTTTTTTCATGTTGCGGCGCAAGATTGCAGGCGTCGTCGACGAAGCGCATACTCTGTTCCCCTTCAACATCATCAGGAGAACGCGGATGCGGGTTGCTGATATACTGAACGAAAAGGGAACGGCCGTATCGACGGTCAAAGCCGAAGATCCCATGACGTCGGCCGTTTGTGCTCTTGGGGAGAAAAACATAGGCGCTCTCGTCGTGGTCAATGATGAAGGCGCAGTCAACGGAATATTGTCAGAGCGCGATATTGTTCGACATCTTGCAGAAAAGGGCGCCGATGCGCTTGCAGGCAAAGTGTCTGATTGTATGACGGCCGAAGTGTTTACCTGCGATAAAGACGACACGGTCGATTCATTGATGTCGATGATGACCGAGCGGCGTATACGCCATTTGCCTGTTATAGAGGCTGGAGGTCTCGCTGGAATTGTATCTATTGGCGACGTGGTGAAGCGCCGCATCCGCGAAACCGAGCAGGAAGCCGAGGCGCTAAAGTCCTACATCGCAGGATAGGAAAAGGCGCGCCTTGAAACAGGCGCGCCCTTAAATTTAGCAATCGGGCGTTTAGGAGGCGTTGTCGGCCTTCGGCAAGATCACCGCGTCAATCACGTGGATAATGCCGTTCGACGTTTTGATGTCGGCCTTGATGACGTTCGCGCCGTCGACTTTGACGCCGTCGGTTCCATCGATGGAGACGGAAGAGCCTTGGACTGTTTCAGCTTCAAGCGTTTTGCCTGCAAGGCTTTTTGATTTCACTTTGCCGGCGACAACATGATATGTCAGAATAGAAACTAATTTATCTTTATTCTCCGGCAAAAGCAGGCTCTCAACGGTTCCGGCTGGAAGAGCTTTAAAAGCATCGTCGGTCGGTGCGAAAACTGTGAACGGGCCTTCGCTGCGCAGCGTTTCTTCCAGGCCTGCAGCCTGTACGGCGGCGACAAGCGTTGTGAACATGCCGGCTTCGACGGCTGTATCCACAATGTCTTTTTTCGCTTTTTTTCCGTATCCGTGCCCGTCGGCGAAGGATGGCGCAACAAATGCAAAGGCGAGCGCGGCGGCAACGGCGACGGATTTCAAGAAAGTCATAAGATCTTCTCCCATGTTTAAATCGCTTCCAGGCGAAGCGGCTACAGGTTCGCCGCCAAGAAACGCGTAACAACGATGTGTAAAGCGACAGAACGCTTCTGGCTGAAGCGCCGCCGCTATGAACGAAGCGTTAACGACGCTCCAAGTCTCATTTACGACGATTGCTCGCGATTTGGATGACATCGGCCATCGGACAGGCGGCTTTTCACAGGATTGTCACACCGACCCCCTGTGCCGTGTGGCGGTCTGTTTCTGAACAAAAGTTCATTATGCAAAACACGCCGATGACGGCATTGTCCCGGCCTTTCGTAATTTCGTCGCAAGGCGATTCCGATTTTTACAGCAGCCTCCAGAATAGGGAACGTTACAATGTCAGTCGCAGGTTTTTCTCAGCTCATGTCCGGAGATCGTCCGTTTCTCACGGATGCGGGGCTTGAGACATGGCTCGTCTTTCACAAAGGCTTGGATCTGCCGTGTTTCGCCGCCTTCGGACTTGTACAGTCCGATGAGGGGCGTCGTGTTTTGTCCGAATACTACGCCGATATGGCGGCGTTGAGCGCCGAACAGGCGGCGGGTTTTGTCTTTGAGGCGCCGACATGGCGCGCCAATTCCGATTGGGGCGCGGAGCTTGGGTATGATGCGTCCGCCCTTGCAGGCGCGAACGCCGACGCCATCGCCTTTTTAAAGGAGATGGCGACGGCCAGCGGTCTTGATGATGATCGTATTGTTATCTCAGGCAATATTGGTCCCCGCGGAGATGGTTACCGTGCAGACGACCAAATGACGGCGGCGGAGGCTGAGGCGTACCACAGCGCGCAGATCAGAACCTTTGCCGACGCCGGCGCAGATGTCGTCACGGCGATGACCTTGAATTATGTCAATGAGGCGGTGGGCGTCGCCAGGGCTGCAAAGGCCGCCGGTTTGCCGTGCGTCATAGCATTTACCGTGGAGACGGATGGAAAGCTGCCCACCGGTGAAACGTTGCAGGCGGCGATCGCAAAGACAGATGCAAATACGGACGGTTCACCAGCCTACTATATGGTGAACTGTGCGCATCCGACGCATTTTGAGACGGTGCTTGAGGATGGCGCATTGTGGACGGAGCGCTTGCGCGGATTGCGGGCCAACGCTTCGAAATGCTCCCATGCGGAGCTGGATGAGGCTGAAGAGCTCGACGACGGCGATCCGGAGGCGCTTGCCGGAGAGTATGTGGCGCTGCGCCGACGGTTTCCAAGGCTTACGGTTTTGGGCGGCTGTTGCGGTACGGACATTCGCCATATTCGCAGCATCGCCAAGGCCGTTTGCGCATCAGCTTAGGATTGCTAACGCTTCTTCGATAATGGGCATCTCGCGTTCTACGGCCTCCTCGCCAAGGCGGATCAGTTCATCCGCCTTGTCGAAATCGAGGAGGCCCGTATGGCCCACCCTGGGGGCGACCAGAACGTCCGGCGGATCGCCGGCGAGGCGGGAGCGCGTCAGCCGGTCCATGACGATATTGAGAGAGGCGAGCATGACCGTTCCGAGGCCCGGCGCCCGGTTCGTCATGCCGAACAGCTGGCGCAGCATGAGCCGTTCTGCAGGCAGGCCCTTGGCGGCGTCCTGAAGGCTTTCGCCTTCGGTAAACTCAATATCGTCATATTTGTCTCTTCGCCTGACGGCCGCTTTGCCGAACGCATCGGCGTGCAGGCCGACGGCGATCACCATTCTCGCCCCGAGTGCGCGGCAAACAGAGACGGGCAACGGATTGACAAGCGCGCCGTCTACGAGCCAGCGCCCACTGACTTTCCGGGGACTGAATACGCCGGGCAGGGCGTAGGACGCTTCAATCGCTTTAATGAGATCGCCTTCCTGGAGCCAGGTTTCATGGCCGGTGGCGAGTTCTGAGCATACGGCGGCGAACGTGCGCGGCAGGCCTTCTATGGTTTGGCCTTTGAGATACCGCCGCATGACGTTCTCCAGGCGTTTGCCGCCGATGATGCCGCCGCCTCCGACAATAAGGTCGAAATAGCCCAGCATGCGCCGCTTGGTGAGGCTTCTGGCCCAGGTTTCAAGGGCATCCAGCCGTCCGGCCAGATAACAGCCGCCCACAAGGGCGCCGACGGACGTTCCGCAGATGATGTCCGGCTCTATGCCGGCCCGGGACAGGGCGCGCACGGCGCCGATATGGGCCCAGCCGCGGGCCACGCCGCCGCCGAGCGCCAGGCCGATTTTCGCTCGGCGCAAGCCTTTTGTCTCATGGGGCGCAGCGGTTGCGGTTTCTAACAATGTGGTTGCGTCGTCCTGCATGGCGGCATTAGTGGCACGTTCGCATGAAGAAACGGTCAAGGGGTATTTTACGATTGCGAAAAATCCCGTCGTGCGGGAACCGGTAAGTTTTTGTTAACCAAAAATTAGCACCCGATTGGTAATTCCGCGCTTGATTCGGCGGCGACGGATGCCTATTATCCAAATCTCTTCAGCGCAATTCGCGTGCGTCATTGGCGATACAACGTCATCGCCGAGGGCTCCTTTTGTTCCATGACAACGGAATTTCCGTTTCCGTGGGTCGAAGTTTGGGTTCGTAAGGGTATTTCCCGGGAATCCAGGTTTTTCGGAGTTCTTATAAAAAATGACAAAAACGCGAAATTTAGTGTTGACGAGGTGAGGAGGGGAGCGTAGATACCCGCCTCACCGACGCGGCCGGGCCGGCCGCCACAGCCCATACCGAAGCGGTTTCGACCGGTTCGGCTCTCACACCCGAGAGGGGTTGCGGCGACAGTCTAGCGGCGTCGTTTGTTGTCTGAGGCTTCTTTTTGGGGCTTTAGATCGCTCTTTGACAATTTGTTTGGAAAGAGAAACGTGGGCGGCGGCGTCCTGGCGGAAGAGAGCAATCTCTTCACCAATTTAGAAGCCGACTGCTGACGTTTCAGTAGAAAATGAACTCCTTTGACTCTGTCAAAAGAGTTTAATTTTCGAACGTACAGTCAGTAATAGTCCCGCCTTTTTCCGGCGGGCGTCGGAACTAAAATCTCAACTTGAGAGTTTGATTCTGGCTCAGAACGAACGCTGGCGGCAGGCTTAACACATGCAAGTCGAACGAACCCTTCGGGGTGAGTGGCAGACGGGTGCGTAACGCGTGGGAACCTACCCTGGGGTACGGAATAACACAGAGAAATTTGTGCTAATACCGTATACGTCCTCCGGGAGAAAGATTTATCGCCCTGGGATGGGCCCGCGTTAGATGAGCTAGTTGGAGAGGTAATGGCTCACCAAGGCTACGATCTATAGCTGGTTTGAGAGGATGATCA
>JBCDBL010000054.1:0-26432 GCA_039183635.1 Pseudomonadota bacterium | reverse complement strand
GAAAATCGCTTCGTCCACAACCTGGGGCAGGGCGCGCTCGGCGTCCTCCACGAACGCGTTAAAGCCGAAGAAGCTTTTCAGCCGGCTGCCATTGTCGATGTTGAACCGAAGTTCCCCGGTCATTTGGTCGCCGGAGGAGTTTTCCGAAATTTCGATCAACGGCACGACGGAGCCGTCTGCATCGAACGTCTCAAGGTTCTCGTAATCGCGATACCCGAAAATGCCGGTGAGCGTCCAGGTGTCGTCGATTTTCCATTCGGTGGTGATGGAAACATCGTACACGTCGCGGTCAAGCCCGATACTGTTTGATCTCAGCTGGTTCTCAACCGTTCCGTTGGGAAGCGGCGTTAAAGACGTCGTAAAACCGCCGCCCGGCGTCGTGACGACGCCGTCATACCGCACAAGGCCGTTTTGCGCCGTACCGGAACCGGCTGTCGCATTGTCAAATGCGCCGGACAAATAGGCCGGCGTGAACGGGCTCGTGTCGCCGCCTGGAGGCGCGATAACGCCGGATTTAAAACCGACGCCGGGGGAGTCATGGGTTTCATAGGTGAAGACGACATCGACGCGCAGCTCGTCCACCGGCGTGAACGCGAAGGAAGGGCGCAGGGCGAACACATCGAACCCTTGCAGATCGTCTTCTCCCGGCGCGAGATTTTCGATGTACCCGTCGCGGCGGCGATACTGTCCGGCGAGACGGCCCTGGACCGTGTCGGTGCCAGCGGTGACGAAGCCGCCGACCTTCGTGTAGTCGTCAGCGCCATAGCCGGCGTACGCTTCGGCGCTGAACTCTTTTTCGGGCTTGGCGGTGATGACGCTGATGGCGCCGGTCAGAGCGGCGGTGCCGAACAGTGTCGCCTGGGGGCCTTTCACAACCTCGACGCGGTCGAGATCAAACACCTCGAAGTTAGAACCGCGGGCCCGGCTGATGTCGACGCCGTTGTAGTAGACGGAGACCCGGGGCGGTTGCTGGGTGGAGGCGTCGTCGGAGGTGATGCCGCGGATGACATAACTGGGGTTGTTGGCGCTTTGGATTTGAACGTTAAGGCCCGGCACGAACTCAGAAAGCTCTTCGATGTCCTGAATGCCTGCAGTGTCGAAAAAGCCTTTGTCGTAACTGACGACCGGGATCGGAACGTCAAAGGCGCGTTCCTCGCGCTTTTGGGCCGTCACAAGGATTTCGTCGGGAACAAAGCCCCTGTCTTGCGCCGCGGCCGGCTGAACGAATGCGGCGGATAGTGCGGCGAGGCTTGCGCCTTGCAGCGCGCGACGCTTGGAAACTGCGGACATCAAGGTCCCCCCTTTAAACTGTACTCACAAAAAAAGCGGGCGAATCCCAAAGGGTTAGATCAACCCTACCTCGTAAACGCAAGCGCCGGACGTCCCAATCCGGCCGCTTTGCGTCTGAAATACGCCGCCGCAATCACATTTGCAGAATTCACGTGATCGCAGGTGTAACTTTTGCGTGTTTACGGCCTGCGCCTCAAGGCCTTTTGAGCAACATATGGTCGCGTTAGCGACGGTTTTTCAAAGCTTTCAACCCTGCAGTTGCAAACCATTGGACGATTTCGTCACGGCGTAGGTGCGTAAAGTTTCGGTTTCGAACGTTTCGCTTTCGATCGTGCTCACGGTCACAAAGTCGGCTTTGGCTTCGCTTTTTGTCAATGTCAGATGGATGTAACCGCGCACCATAGGGTTGAGATAGTTGATCTCAGGATTGGAGAAATTGAGAAGCTGCGGCAGATCGAGCCCTCTTTCAACGAATTGGGCTGCAAAGCCAGGGGAGGTGACGCTGGTCGTCCCGAGCTCTACGCCCCGGCGAACGCCATCTGCGTCATGAAGGGTGTTGGCCCAGAATGAGTGTGTGTCGCCGGTCAGCACCAAAAGGTCCGCGCCTGCATCCGCAGCGGCGGCGTAGAGCTTTTCGCGCGCTGCGGGATAACCATCCCAGGCGTCAGGGTTCAAAGGCAGGCGCAGTTTCGACAAAGCGATAAATTCGCGGATCTGTTTAAAGTCGTCCTGGACCGCCGCGATCATGTCTTCCGTAACGATGCTTGTAACATCCGGCATGTTCAAACGCGCCATCAGAACCTGGTTGGCGAGCACTTGCCACGGTTTGCCGTCATCGGCGGAGCGCTTCAGTTCGGCGGCCAAAAAAGACTGCTGCTCTTCACCAAGCAGCGCCCGGTCCGGGGCGCCGAGCACGTCTGAGACGAATGTGTCGCGGTCCGGCAGAAACGACAGGCCCTCGGGCAGGTTTTCAGGATCAAGATCGCGTATGACGTCGAAGTTCAGCATCGGCTGCGGCGGCTCTGCGGTCATATCGAACGGCGTCGGCACATAACGCACAGCGGCTGCGTCAAGGTCAGCCAGACGGGCCGGATCGGTGACGGGAACAGGCGCTTCGGGGTTCGAGAAATCGAATGGCGTCGTCAACGGCGGAATGTCTTTGGCGTAATCAATCTGTCGTGCACGTGCCATGACGCGCGATTCTAAGGAGATAACCGTCGCGAGGTCGCCGAAATCGTAGGAGCGCCAGAGCGCCTTGCGGCCGGCTGTATCCCCTGGATCGCGAACAGGCATCCATTCGTAATAAGCCTGTAAGGCGGCCTCCGTCCGCGCCGCCCAATCGCCTTCGGTTTCCGGCTGATGGTTTTCCGCTCCGCTCTGGAACGAATCGTTGGTGAACTCGTGATCGTCCCAAATCATAATAAACGGCGCCGACGCATGCACAGCTTGTGCGCCGGCGTCGGACTTATACTGGGCGTGTCGCATGCGATAATCCGCAAGGCTCACCGTCTCCCGCGCCGGCGCATGCTCCCGACCAAGGCGCGCGCCTGCAGCGCCGCCATAGGCGTCTGGCGATGGTGCGTATTCGTATATGTAATCTCCGAGATGAATGACGAAGTCGACGTCGTCACGCCGTGCGATATGGCTGTACACGTTGAAAAAGCCAAACGGATAGTTAGAGCAGGAGACAACGGCGAAACGCGCACTGTCGACACCACCGACAGGCAGCGTGCGCGTGCGCCCGACGGGCGAAATGGTTTGCCCTGCGATGAAGCGATAGAAATATGCGCCGCCAGGCTCCAACCCTTCCGCCACGGCTTTAACGGTATAGTCCCTGGCCGACGTCGTCGTAACGGCGCCTTGTGCGACGATCGCACCGAACGTCTCGTCCTCCGACACTTGCCAGGCGATTTCAAGGTCGCCGTTTTCCACCGGCGTCGCCCGCGTCCATATGACGACGCTGTTCGCCGCGGGATCGCCGCTCGCCACCCCGTGTTCAAAACGCGCCATTGCTGCGGGCGCGACGCGCTCGGAACAGCCTGCGGCGGCAAGGCCGGCCCCTCCGGCGATCAAGGCCGTACGGCGGGTTATGAGCGGTTTTTCATGGGGTTTTGAAGATATCATAATCTGTCCTTCGGTCACCCGTTCTCTTAGCGAAGCCGCATTACAAGCGTATGACGTCATGCATCTGCGGCCACAGCCGATTGCATGCTTTGTGAGTCTGCCATCGGCTCTAAGGTCTTTGTTTTGAGCGCATGAGACGACCTTCATCTGATCCACATTGCATGCAACGCGCTCTAATGAATTTATTGCATAGTTAACTCAGGATTAGAGCTTTTTCTGTCAAATAGTAAAACACCAACAACAAGGTTAGAGTGTTTTGCGAACGCGTCGTACATTGGATTTTCGCTCCTCTTCTCTGATTGGCGATTATGCGCAAAGTCTTGGCGACGCCGTTGTTCGACACCGCTCCGAGGTGGCGATGCGTGCTGCGAAAGTCGAAGCTGAACTCGCTAACCGCACAAAGAGCGAATTCCTTGCAAACATGAACCATGAGCTGCGTACGCCTTTAAACGCGATCATTGGCTTTTCCGGCATGCTGGCCCAGGCCGACGCAATGGATTTGGACGCCGAACAAGTTAAGGGCTACGCCGAATACATTTCCACGTCTGCGCACAAGCTTTTGTCTGTCGTGAACGCCGTTTTGGAGCTTTCCGCCGTACAAGCTGGAAAAATCGAACTCATAAGAGACAATGTTGGGATGTCGGTGCTGATTGAAAGGGCGTTGAAAAACGTCGAGGCCGCTGCGGCGGAGCGCGATGTCGCCATTGAGGCTGTTATCGAAGAGGAGCACGATGTCGACATTTATGTCGATGACGAAAAAATCATAAAAGCGCTTGCGAACGTCATCGACAACGCCGCCCGATTTTCACCGGAGGGCGCGCAAGTCCTGGTGAAATGGCGGGCCGTCGATCTGCATTGGGTGGAAATCACGGTGCGCGACGCCGGCGCGGGCATGACGCCGGAGGAAATTCAACAAGCCGTAACCCCGTTCCAACAGGTCAGTCAGGGCCTTAATCGAAAATATGAAGGCATTGGGCTCGGCCTTTCGACCGCTAAAGCGTTTGTCGAACTCCATGGCGGCGCGCTCAAAGTTCTAAGCACGCCGGGTCAGGGAACAGAAGTGACGTTGATCGTGCCCATAGACAATGTACGGCCTGTCAAGCTTGCAGCCACATCGCAACGCAGCGATCGCCCCGAAGCTGCGGAACCGCAGCCGCCGCAAAGGAGTTCAGCATAATGAGTGCAACGCAGGAGCGCGAAGACAGCGCCAGGGCCATCGGGCGTATCGTCTCGGTGGCGGGGTCGCGCGTGCTTGTGATGTTGAATCATGGCGGCGATGTTGACGCTCGTCCCCAAATGGGAAGCTTGTTGCGCATCGATTCAGGAAACACCAAGGTGCTTGGTTTGATTTCCGCGTTAAGCATTCCTGCGCCGAGCACGGAAAACGAACCTGAGATATGGATTGCGGAATTGGAGCTTGTCGGGGAGTTCGCCCGAACGCCAGACGGCGGGTATGGACGGTTCCGTCGGGGTGTTGCGGCTTATCCAGCCTTGGGCGATGTGGTCTATGAGGCGGCCAAAGATGAATTGGATCATGCGTATGCCAATGAAGGCGAGAACGCTATTCGTGTTGGGCTCATAAAACAAAATGCAAGCATTCCCGCAACCGTTAAAGTGAACGATCTTCTGGGTAAGCATTTCGCCGTCCTGGGGACGACAGGCTCAGGTAAATCCTGCGCCGTCGCCCTAATATTGCGCGCAATATTGCAGCGACATCAAAACGCCCATGTCGTTCTTTTGGACCCCCACAACGAATATGCAAATTCTTTCGGGGCCGTGGCTGAACTGGTCAATCCATCAAACTTACACCTGCCATATTGGTTGTTCACCTTCGAGGAATTCGTAGAAGTGCTGTTCGCCGGCCAGGAAAATAGCGATGCAGAGACCGAGATTTTAAGTGAGATGATCCCGGCGGCCAAGCGTGTCTATGGCGCGGGCGCCGTGCGCGCCGCGGCTTTGATTACGCGGAAGCCTTCCGAAACTGGTCAGTATACAGTTGATACGCCGACGCCATACCGGATGTCGGATATTCTTTCAATGATAGAGGAGGAGCTCGGCAAGCTTGACAAGCGCCGGGAGCTCGCCCCCTACAAGCGGCTAAAAGCACGCATTGAAGGGATTACGCATGATTCCCGCTATTCGTTCATGTTTGGCGGGCTTACGATCCAGGATACGATGGCCGATGTTCTGGCGCGTATTTTCCGGGTTCCGGTCGCCGGCAAACCGTTGACGATCATTGATCTTGCAGGCTTGCCATCCGAAGTGGTCAATGTCGTTGTTTCCGTCCTCTCGCGCATGGCGTTCGATTTTGCGCTATGGGGCGCAGGGCAGGTGCCGATCACGCTCGTTTGCGAAGAAGCGCACCGCTACGCCCCCGTCAATGACACGTTGGGGTTTGAGCCGACCAAGCGCGCCCTGTCGCGGATCGCCAAAGAAGGCCGCAAATATGGCGTGTCTTTATGCGTCGTCTCCCAAAGACCGGCGGAGCTTGACCCGACGCTGCTCTCACAATGCAATACGCTGTTCGCCATGCGCATGGCCAACCAGTTCGATCAGGAATTGCTCAGCGCTGCGATCTCCGAATCCGCTACGAGCCTGCTTGAGGCCTTGCCGTCCTTAGGCCTTGGCGAGGCGATCGCCTTTGGCGAGGGCGTCCCCCTGCCAACGCGTATGCGTTTCGACGCGCTGCCGAAAGATGCGATTCCCCGTTCTGCAACGGCGAACTTTGCACGACGATGGAGCGCCGATACGACGGACGCCACTTTTATTGAGGAGGTGGTGGCCCGCTGGCGCGCTCAGGGGCGCACCGCATCCGGACCGCCGCCGGTCGCGGCGACAACGCCGCCGTCGCGCACGGGGGAAATGTAAGCCCCGACGTTCAATCCATCGTCAAAATGATTTTTCCCGTAGCGCGCCGTTCCGCGAGATCGGCGAGGGCTTTTCCCGCGTCGGCAAGAGGATAGCGTGCGGAAATATGCGGGCGCAACTTTCCTTCCGCATACAGCCCCATCAGCTCGCGCATATTCTGTTCATGGGCCTTTAAGTCGCGCATCAAAGCCGCGCCCCAGAACACTCCCCGAATCTGACAGCTTTTCAAGAGGGTTAGATTCAACGGGATAGAGGGGATGCCCGCGGGAAACCCAACGACGAGGAACCGCCCGTCCCACCCAAGCGACCGTATGGCAGGCTCTGCGTAGTCTCCGCCCACAGGGTCATAGGCGACGCTCACCCCATCAGGCCCGGCTTTTTCTTTAATCGTTTTGGAAAGCGCGCGCTGTGCGTCCTTGTCGAGCGGACCTTTGGGGTAAACCACACTCTCCGATGCGCCGTGCGCCACGGCCAGGGCGCATTTGTCCTCGCTCGACGCCGCGGCGATCACGCGCGCGCCCATGGCCGCGCCCAGTTCGACGGCGGCCAGACCGACGCCTCCCGCCGCACCCAGAACCAGCAACGTTTCACCTTCTTTCAGTTGCCCGCGGTTTTTAAGGGCGTAGTATGATGTTCCGTACGCCATAACGAATCCGGCAGCGACATCAAATGGCATCTCATCCGGTATTTTAAGCGCACCGTTGGCCGCAATCACAGCGTGGCTGGCGAAGGCGCCGCTCAGCATGAACGCTTGCACCCTGTCGCCTGGTTTTAGCGTTGTAACATTCTCGCCCACAGCATCGACAATGCCTGCGACTTCGGAACCCGGGGCGAAGGGGCGTTCGGGTTTGAATTGATACAGGTCTTGAATAACAAGCGTGTCAGGAAAGTTGCAGCCGGCTGCTTTAACAGCAATCCGCACCTCTTCCGGGCCAGGTTCCGGCGTAGGGAGGTCGGTTAGCTCCAGACTCTCCGGTCCGCCCGGAGCGGTGCTTAGCATTGCTTTCATGGGCTTGATTTCTCCCTTACCGCCATTTGTGAAACCAGACTAGCTCGCTCGCTATACAAGAAAAAGCGCTTTCCACAGCTGCGCCGCTTGCGCCGATATGGCGTGTCTGTATGGTTTAAGACGTTTCAAGGCGAAGCGGGCGCCGGTTTGCTATCTGGAAATTGAGTCAAAACGAAAACTTGAAGCGCCGTCTCGCTTTCAACTGAGACGGCCACGCTTAAGCCCTAAAATTACGAGGGAAACGCCAACCATGAACGCACAACCGGTTAGCGGCGCATATCGCAAGTATGTGCTCTATATTTTGTTGGTCGTTTACACGTTCAATTTTATTGACAGGCAAATTTTCGCCATACTGGCGCCCGCCATCCAGGCGGATCTAGGGCTTAACGATACGCAGCTCGGGCTGCTTATGGGCTTTACGTTCGCCTTATTTTACTCTGTTCTCGGTATTCCGATCGCGCGCGTGGCGGACAAACACAATCGTGTGGCGATCATTTCTGTGTCTCTGGCGTTATGGAGCGGTATGACGGCGCTGTGTGGTTTAGCGCAAAACTTTATTCAATTGGCGGCGGCAAGAGTAGGGGTCGGTGTGGGGGAGGCGGGGTGCAGCCCGCCGGCGCACTCTATAATTTCGGATTATTTCCCTAAAGAAGAACGCGCCTCGGCGCTCGCGGTTTATTCCTCCGGGATATACTTTGGGATGGGATTCGCGTTTCTCGCCGGAGGGTGGCTGGTTGTGGAGCTTGGCTGGCGCTGGGCCTTTGTTGCAGTTGGCTTGCCTGGGGTGTTGCTTTCCGTTCTTGTCGCTCTGACTTTGAAGGAGCCGCAACGCGGCGCGCAAGAAGCGGCCCCTATGGCCGCCGGAGATGCGCCGCCTATTATCGAATGCATAAAAACGCTTTTTTCTATTCCATCTTACAGAGCCATTTGTCTTGCCGTATCCTGCACATCTTTTGCCGGATATGCTGTGGCCTCGTGGATCGTCGGGTTTCTTACTCGTGTGCGCGGCATTGAGTATGAGGAGCTTTCGATACCCATGGCGATTGTCTTCGGCGTGGGCGGGGCTATTGGTGCGTTGGTGGGCGGCCGAATTACGGAGCGCGCCGGCAAGAATGACCCTGCAGCCTATTTAAGAATACCAGGTTACGCCATTCTCCTTATGTCGCCCTTTTATCTGCTCGGCCTTATCGTTGAGGCGCCAATTCTTTTATATGCCTGCATGTTTGTAGCCATTGGATTTAGCGCTTTTTATCTGGGGCCAAGCTTTTCACTGGTTCAAACTTTAGCTCCGATAAAAATGCGCGCATTTTCCACGGCGTTGTTTTTCCTGATTGTAAACTTTGTCGGGCTTGGCGGCGGACCGCTATTTGTTGGTGTGCTTAGCGATTTATTTACAGCACAAACAGGGGATGCCGCTAAGGCGTTGCAATGGGCGATGTTTGGCCTTGTATTCGTATACTTCGTCGCGGCGGCGCTGTTTTTAATCGCCGCCCGCGGTTTAAAGCAAGATTGGGATACGGCGAACGCTCTTAATAGTGCCGATGGGAGCAGCGCGGTCTTCGCCGCTAACGGCGATGAAACGCAAAAGGCGGAATAAACGGGCCGTCAGGAACAGCCCGT
This sequence comes from Pseudomonadota bacterium, assembly GCA_039183635.1. Classification (GTDB taxonomy): domain Bacteria; phylum Pseudomonadota; class Alphaproteobacteria; order Caulobacterales; family Parvularculaceae; genus JBCDBL01. The sequence goes on along the minus strand of JBCDBL010000054.1, from coordinate 17,521 downwards.
TGTTGCGCCGCAGCTGTCGCACTTCAAACACGTTCCGTTGCGCACGAGCGTAAATTGTCCGCATTCCATGCAAGCATCGCCTTCATATCCTTTCAGGCGCGCTTCGCGCACAGCGTCGGCGCGTTTAGCTGCTTTGACGCTTTCTGAGGGACTGTTTAAGGCTGCCGCAAGCTCTGCAACGCCCTTTTCAATCGTCGCTGCATCCGATGAAGGCGGGGTTTGCGTGAGATCGACTTCAGTGGTTTCGGTTTCGGTAAGGCGCATGGTTGCGCCGCCTGCGGCCCGCAGGCGATCGAAATTCTCCCCGCGCAGAACGACGAGATTGTCGCTGACGGAGGAGCGGCTGAACCCTTTGGAAATCAATTTAGAGGCGTCGGCCGCGTCATCGTCGGTTTTTTCGTGATCCACGCCGTGGCCAAGGGCGTCGACGCTGGATTCCGACGGGTCTACATGGGCGAGGTCATTGCGCCCGAGATAGGAGATCGCCAGTTCGCGGAAGATGTAGTCCAGGATAGATGTGGCGTTCTTGATCGAGTCGTTGCCCTGTACGGTTCCCGCCGGTTCGAACCGCGTAAAGACGAACGCGTCCACATATTCCTCCAACGGCACGCCATATTGCAAACCAAGGGAGATGGCGATGGCGAAATTGTTCATCAAGCTTCGGAAGGCGGCGCCTTCCTTGTGCATGTCGATGAAAATCTCGCCAAGTTCCCCATCGTCGAATTCACCAGTGTGCAGATAGACTTTGTGTCCGCCCACTACGGCTTTCTGGATATATCCCTTGCGGCGATCGGGAAGGCGCCGACGGCCGGGCGCCCGTTCTATAATTTTTTCGACAACGCGTTCGGCCACCACCCGGGCGCGTTCCGCCTGGGGCGCATCGACGACGTCTTCAACGCCGGCGCCATTGTCGGTTGCGCTCTCATCGTCGGCGTCGAAAAGCGCAGAGGCGAGGGGTTGGGACAGTTTCGAGCCGTCGCGGTAAAGCGCGTTCGATTTCAAGCCCAGTTTCCAGGATAGCATGTAGGCGCGCGAGCAGTCCTCAACGCTCGCCGCGTTCGGCATATTGATGGTTTTGGAAATCGCCCCGGAGATAAAGGGTTGCGCCGACGCCATCATGCGGATATGGGCGTCCGCGGACAAAAACCGCTCGCCAATGCGCCCGCACGGGGTCGCGCAGTCGAACACGGGCAGATGCTCCGCCTTCAAATGGGGCGCGCCTTCAAGCGTCATCGTCCCGCAGCAATAAAGGTTTGCAGCCTCGACCTCTTCCGGCGTGAAGCCAAGAGCCTTCAGCATGTCATGGCCGATATCTGCAAGATCGCCTTCCGGCACGCCCAGCGTCTCCCGGCAGAACTCTTCGCCGAGGGTCCATTTGTTAAAAGCGTAGGAAATGTGGAACGCGTCTTCCAGCGCCGCTTCCACGGCGGCGATCTGTTCGTCGGTGAAACATTCTTGTTTCAAGGTCGAGTGATTGACATGCGGCGCGTCCAGCAGCGTGCCCCGCCCCACGGCGTAATTAACAATGTCCGATGTTTCGTCCTCGGAATAACCGAGAGCTTCAAGCGCGGCGGGCACAGAGCGGTTGATGATTTTGAAAAAGCCGCCGCCGGCGAGTTTTTTGTACTTTACAAGCGCGAAGTCCGGCTCGATCCCCGTTGTGTCGCAATCCATCAAAAGGCCGATGGTGCCCGTCGGTGCGATGCAAGAGACTTGCGCATTTCGGAAACCATGCTTGGCCCCTTTTTCAAAGGCTGCATCCCAAAGCGTTTCAGCGCGCTTGGCGAGCGCCGGCCAGGGGCAGTCGCCGGCTTTGAGCGCCATGGGCTTCATTTTAAGGCCCTCATACTCGGCTTTTTTGTCCTCGCCCTTCGCTGCGCGGCGGTGGTTACGGATGACGCGCAGCATGTGGCCCTCATTATCGTCGTATTTGGCGAAGGGACCGATTTCCGAAGCCATCTCCGCCGAGGCCGCATAGGCCGCGCCTGTCATGGCTGCGCTGATTGCGCCGGCGATGGCGCGGCCTTCGTCGCTGTCGTAGGCGACGCCGGAGGACATCAGCAAGCCGCCGAGATTGGCGTAGCCCAGGCCGAGGGTTCGGTAGTCGTAGGATTTCTGCGCGATTTCCCTGCTCGGGAACTGCGCCATTGTCACGGAGATTTCGAGCGCCAGGGTCAGCAAGCGGCAAGCATGCTCAAACCCGTCGATATCGAAGCCGCTGTCGGTTCTAAACTTTATGAGATTGGCCGAGGCGAGGTTGCAGGCCGTATCGTCGAGAAACATATATTCTGAGCACGGATTAGATCCTCGAATATCGCCGCCAGTTGGACAGGTGTGCCAGTCGTTGATCGTGTCATGGAACTGCAGTCCGGGGTCTGCACAGCCCCAGGCGGCGGCTGTGATTTTTTCCCAAAGTTCCTTGGCTGGAACCGTTTTGACAACGACGCCGTTTGTGCGCGCCGTCAAATCCCAGGGGGCGTCATTGGCGACGGCGTGGAGAAAGTCGTTCGTCACCCGAACGGAGTTGTTGGAGTTTTGCCCCGAAACGGATCTGTACGCTTCAGAATCCCAGTCCGTGTCATAGACTTTGACATCGATATCCTTGTAGCCCTGGCGGGCCCATTGCAGAACGCGCTGGAGATAACTTTCAGGGACGGCGGCGCTCTTTGCTTCGACAAGGGCGCGCTTTAAGGCTGGGTTTTCTTTTGGACTAAAGCATTTGTCATCATCGCCCTGGCAGTTGACGCAGGCCCGCATCACCGCTTCCATGTGTTTTTTCAAGGCCTTGGAACCGACGACGAGGGCGGCGACTTTCTGCTCTTCGATCACTTTCCATTCAATGAAGTCTTCGACATCCGGATGGTCGATATCGACAATCACCATCTTCGCCGCCCGGCGCGTGGTGCCGCCGGACTTCACCGCGCCCGCCGCCCGATCACCGACTTTCAGGAAGCTCATCAAGCCGGACGAATGGCCGCCGCCGGACAAAGACTCGCCTTCACCGCGTATGGTGGAGAAATTTGTGCCTGTCCCGGAGCCATACTTGAAAAGCCGCGCTTCCCGCGTCCACAGGTCCATAACGCCGCCGTCGGCGACCAAATCATCGTCTACGGATTGAATGAAGCAGGCGTGAGGCTGGGGATGCTCGTAGGCGTTCGCCGATTTCGTCATTTCCCCCGTTTCAAAGTCGACATAATAGTGACCCTGCGCGCCGCCTTCGACGCCGTAAGCCCAGTGCAGGCCCGTGTTGAACCATTGCGGGCTGTTAGGCGCGGCCATCTGCTGCGCCAGCATCGCCCGGATTTCGTCAAAAAACGCGCGCGCGGACGCTTCGTCGGCGAAATAACCGCCCTTCCAGCCCCAATAGGTCCAGGCGCCGGCGATGCGGTCGAACACCTGCTTGGCGCTCGTCTCCGCGCCGAAGCGCTGGTCTTCGGGCAACTCGGCCAGGGCTGCATCATCGGCGACGCGGCGCCACAGAAAATCCGGCACGCCGTCCTCAACAACCGGTTTCAGGCGCGCCGGCACGCCGGCCTTGCGGAAATATTTTTGAGCGAGGATGTCCGCCGCCGTCTGGCTCCACGCCGCCGGCGCCTCCACTTTTTCAATCTCTGCAACCGATTCCCCATCGGGCGTCCGCAATTCGCTGCCTGACAAGCGGAACTCTATGCCGTCATAGGGAGAAGCATTGACTTGGGTGAAGCGACGTTGGATCCGCATGAAAACCTGCCTTGAGGGTGAAAGTAATGTTCGCCGATCAGCGCCGAACGCGATCAGAAGAAGCACTATACGCCCGCGACAACCATATATCTAGACCTTCAAACGCCTCAACACGCCACATATTGCGATTTTCGCAACCCGTTTTTCGAAAAGTTAATTTCGTCAAAGGGTTGCTGGAACTTCATTTACGGCAAGGCTGACCAAAACGTCTCTCGCAGGCGGCCAAGGCTGGACGGCCTTTGGCGGGCGGGGCATAGTTTGCGCGATTCAGATGCGCTTCACCCTCTTGTCGTACAGTGCCGCGCACGCCAAGTTTAGAGCAAACCTCAAGTGGCTTTTGATCATGATTAAACAGCTGTTCGCATGGTGGGATTCCCACACCTATGGCGCCAAACTCACTCTGTGGGCGCGGCGTGCAAAGGAGGTCGGCGAAGACGAGCAGGGAAACCGTTATTTTGAAGAACAAAAGCCGAGCTTTCCAGACGGCCGCAAGCGTCGGTGGGTCATATATCACGGCGTCGCAGAAGCCTCGCGCGTGCCGCCGGATTGGCATGGGTGGCTGCACCACACATTCGAGGCGCCGCCAACCGAGGCGCCATTAAAACGTCAAAAATTTGAGCAAGATCATATGCCGAACATGACGGGCACGCCCCTGGCCTGGCGGCCGAAGGGCTCGCTTGCCCGGGGCGGAGAACGTGTAAAAGCGACCGGGGATTACGAGGCCTGGTCGCCGGATGGTTAAGAAGACGCATCGCCCAAAGGCGATTGTAATTTATTGGGACTTGAGAGGGGACTTTCATGAAATCTAGCGCTTTGGAAACCTGGGTCGGCGCGCTCGTTCTTTTTGTCGCGGCGGGGTTTCTCGTCTTTGCTTATTCGCGTACGGATATTGAAACACGGCGCACGGGCTACACGTTGAATGCAACGTTCGGGCGGGTCGACGGCATATCTGTAGGCTCCGATGTGCGACTTGCCGGGCTCAAAGTCGGCGTTGTTTCAAGTCAATCCTTAAACGGCGACACCTATGAAGCGAATGTCGCGCTCGCCATCGACCCATCGGTGCGGGTGCCGGACGATTCGATTGCAAAGGTCACCCTCGATGGTTTGCTCGGCGGCAGTCACATCTCAATCGAGCCCGGCGGCAGCTTCGAGTATCTTGAAGATGGCGATGAAATCGCGTTCACGCAGGGGTCGGTCGATATTCTGGGGCTCGCCACGCGGGCGTTTTTGAACAATGACGATAACGATGCGGCCCCGGCGGGCGAGGGGCTTTAGATGATGCGTACGGCTTTTATGGTCTTCGCCGCCGCTGCATTCGCGTGGAGCGGTCTGGCCGCGCAGGAAGCTGCCGACCCGCCGGCTGAACAGCCCGCCGGACCTGTGACGCCCGCGCCGCCATCCTTTGAAGGCATTGACTGGCTTACGGAGGGCGCGCAAGAGCCTGACCGCGTGCCTGAAACAGTCGTGCTGCGTGCGCTTGACAAGATCACCGCACGGTTTACCGACATCGAAGCGCCTCTGAGCGCGCCTATAAGATTCGGCTCCCTGGAAATTCTTCCGCGCACCTGCAACAAACGCCCTCCGGAGGAAACGCCGGAAACGGCTGCGTTTTTAGAGATCTATGATTATGGATTAAAGGGCTTCGATGACACGATTGCGGACGATGCGGAAAAGAAACAACTTTTCATGGGGTGGATGTTCGCTTCGAGCCCGGCGCTTAACCCTCTGGAGCATGCGGTTTACGACGTCTGGGTCATCGATTGCATTATGTCGGCGCCTGAAACTGTCGAGGGTAATGAATAAAAATCAGCGCGCATCTGCAGCGCTTTTTCAAGGCGTATTAGATAATCCTGTTTCGAAATATCTATAACGCCGAACTGCGACAGGTGATCTGTCTTAAATTGCGTGTCGAGGAGGTCGTAACCGCCGGCGCGCAACCGTCCGACAAGGTGGACGAGGGCGACTTTGCTTGCATCGGTGGCTGTGGAAAACATGCTTTCCCCGAAAAATGCGCCCCCAAGGCAAACCCCGTAAAGCCCGCCCACCAGCCTGTCGTCTTTCCAGCATTCTACAGAATGGGCGAATCCCCGGTCGAACAGTCCGCAGTACAGTCTTAGAATTTCTGCGTTAATCCACGTCTCAGGCCGTTCAGGTCGCGCCTGTGCGCAGGCTTCAATTACGTCTTGAAAGGCGGTATCAACGCGCACGTTGTAAACATCGCGGCGCACCGTCTTACGCAAGGACTTAGAGACGTGAAATGCATCCAGTGGCAGCACGCCCCGTTTTTCCGGTGCAACCCAATATAGCCGAGGATCATCCCGGGCGTCGGCCATAGGAAAATAGCCGATCATGTACGCCTTTAATAGATCATCGAGCCCGATAGGGGCGGCTTGATCGCGTGCGGACATGGGGAGCAGGCGCCTTCACTGTTCGAATCGTCCAAATCATATCACATAAATCCTGTCACTAAAGATTTTATGACCTGTAAGAATAATCGTCGATGAGCGTCAATCGATCTGCAAGCTCGTCACTTTGACATACGCTCCCGGTGCATTCTCAATAGGTTTCAAACCGCCCTTGGCAGGGTCGCGCGCCGGAACTTCATCATTGCACAAACCATTTAACCATTCGATCCAGTTTGGCCACCAGGAGCCGGGATATTCCTCAGCGTCGTCCCACCATGTCTCCACCTTATCGGGCAAGGCGTTGTTGATCCAATACTGATACTTTCGTGCGTCAGGGTGATTGATGACGCCTGCGATATGGCCGGAGCCAGCGCACATAAACGTAACGAGACCGCCGAATTTCTTCGCGCCGTTGTACACGGATCTGTAGGGGGCGATATGATCCGTGTGACTTGATTGCATGTAGACCGGGATTTTGATGTCGCCCAGGTTAAGGCGCACGCCGTCCATTTCCATGTCGCCCTGTGACAATGCGTTTTTCAGATAAAATTCACGTAGATAAAAGGTGTGCAAGGCCTTGGACATGCGCGTCGCATCTGCGTTCCAATACAAAAGATCGAAACGTTTCGGGTCTTTGCCCATCAGATAGTTGTTAATAACGAAGGACCATACGAGGTCGTTGGAGCGCAGCATGTTAAAGGTCGCCGACATCGCCTGGGCTTCAAGAACGCCGCCGCCGGCGTCCATTTGTTTTTCGATCGCGCGGATCTGCTCCTCATCGATGAAGACCAGCAGCTCTCCGGCTTCGGAAAAGTCCGCTTGGGCTGCAAAATAGGTTGCAGATTTAATCCGGTCGTCGCCGGTGGCGCCCATATAGGCAAGGGCTGTGGACAATAAAGTGCCGCCTATGCAATAGCCGATAGCGTCAACCTCGCGCTCCCCCGTCGCCTTTTCAACGGCGTCAAGTGTTTCGAACACGCCTTCGCGCATGTAGTTTTCAAAGGTTTTGTCGGCAAGCTCCGGTCCTGGGTTCACCCAGGACACAAGGAAAACAGTGCGTCCCTGGTCGACCATCCAGCGGATGAAAGAATTCTCCTCCCGTAAATCGAGAATGTAGAATTTGTTGATCCAGGGCGGGAAAATAACAAGAGGACGTTTGCAAACATTTTCTGTTGAAGGCGTATACTGAATAAGCTGCAGGATGTCGTTTTGATAAACAACTTTGCCAGGCGCCGTCGCGACATTCTCCCCGACATGGAAATACTCCATATCCGTTTGCCGTATGGCGAGCACGCCGTCGCCCCGGTCAAGGTCCTCCAGAAGGTTTTTGAGCCCAATGAGCAAATTCTCGCCCTTCGTGCGCAACGTTTCTTCCATAACGTCCGGATTGGTGAGGGCGAAGTTTGTCGGGGATAGAGCGTCTACGAATTGCTTCGTATAGAATTGAGCGCGCTTTTTCGCTTTATCGTCAAGGCTGTCGATTTCGGCGACTGTATCCTGCAGCCAGCGCGCGGTAATCAGATAGGACTGTTTCATAAAGTCCAGGATTTGGGTTTCACTCCAGGCTTTATTGCGGAACCTTTTGTCCGTTCGCGGCGGCTCGATGACAGGGTCGCTTTCAATGCCCATCGCCTTTTGGGTCATATGACGCCAAAGTTCCGCATAATCCTTCCACAAGGTGAGCTGCGCTTTGAACATTTGCGCCGGATTGGCTGCGAGCGCCTCAAACACGTCCATGAACGCATCGCTGATGTTGAGCGGATCGACAGGGATATGGCCTTCCATGCGCCCGCGTTTTTCATGGTTGCGCACATAATCGTCAACGATGGCGATCGCCCGTTCCGATACGTCGGACAAATATGCCGCGAGCTTTTCGTAATCGGCCAGGGTCAACTCCTCGCGCGCAGCGTTCTGAGAAGCGGCCTTCGGTTTTTCAGAACCGCCAGCCGCCATTTTCGCTTTTGGTTTAGGGGCGGCGGCTTTGTCCGCAGTTCGCTCCGCCTTTTGCTTGGCCGCCGTTTTCTTTTTCGGCGCTGTTTTTTGTGGGGCTTTTTTGCGTGGCGCTTTGGATTTCGGCTCCTTAGAGCTATGCGAATCAGTGTTTTCGGGAGGGGCGGGGCGCTCTTGCGTCATGGGCGTCGGTTCGCTGTATAGTATGCGGAAAGCGACGACGGTCGCTCCCTAGGGGCGCGTCCAAAGCCTGAAGGCAGACTATGAACACAATCCATCATATACGAAGCCGTCACCGTGTCATACACGCCTTGGCGGTTTTCATGGCTGGCGCGTTCGCCCTTACAGGGTGCGAGACAGCCCAGAATTTGGCCCCTGGCGGCCTGTTTCGGCCGTCGACTGTGCCGGCGGAGCCTACAAACCCGGATATGGCGCGGCGGATAGAAGAGTTCGAGAAGAACGCCCGCAAGGAAAGGGGGGGGAGATTTTTCCAGTTTCCGTCCCTCGCCGATATGCCGTCAGAGGCGCCGGAGGTGATTCCGCCTGCGGAGCGGCAGGCGCAGACTGAGGCGCTGACGGGGGCCGGCGCGTTCCTGAACGCCGTCGCTGCAGACGACGCCCGCCGTGCGGCGGCGGATCGGGCGGAGGATATGCCGAAGAGCCCCCCGGTCACGACAGCGGTGAGTGAAGCTGTTGAAGTTCCTGACGATGGCGCGTACGAAAAATAAACCTCGATCAAATGCGCATCCGTTCTCGTGAGTGCGGGAACGGTGAATTTACTTAAAGCACCGTAACGATTTTTATGACGCCTGAATTTCATCGCATTAAGCGCTTGCCGCCTTACGTCTTTGAAGAGGTGAACCGGTTCAAGGCGAGCCTGCGTGCGGCTGGGCGTGATATTATCGATTTCGGCATGGGCAATCCGGATATGCCGACGCCCAAGCACATCACCGATAAGCTCATTGAAACGGCGCAAAAGCCGAAGACCAACCGCTATTCCGCCTCCCGCGGCATACCGGGTCTCAGGCGAGCGATGGCGGCCTATTACGATCGGCGCTTTGGCGTGAACATCGATCCTGAGACGGAGGTTGTCGCGACCCTGGGCTCAAAGGAAGGCTTCGCCAACCTCGCCCAGGCGATCACCGCTCCCGGCGACGTCGTCATTGCGCCGAATCCTGCGTATCCCATTCACGCCTACGGCTTCATCATCGCCGGCGGCGTCGTGCGCCATGTGGAGGCGCTGAGCCCGGAACAGTATTTATCTAAAATCTCGTCCGCTGCACGGCACTCCGTCCCGGCGCCGATCGCCATGGTGCTGAATTATCCCTCGAACCCGACAGCCCAGACGGTCGGGCTCGATTTTTACAAGGACGCCGTGGCGCTCGCCCGCAAGCATGACATGTTGATCCTGTCGGATCTCGCGTACGCCGACATTTACTTCGGCGATCCGCCGCCTTCTGTGTTCCAGGTTGAGGGTGCGAAGGAGATTGCCGTTGAGACGCAGTCGCTCAGCAAGACGTACGCGATGCCGGGCTGGCGCGTCGGCTTTCTCGCCGGCAATGCGCGCATTGTGGCGGCGCTCTCCCGGGTGAAGTCCTACCTCGACTACGGCGCGTTCACGCCGATCCAGGTTGCGGCGTCGGCCGCTTTGAACGGCCCCCAGGATTGCGTCGAGGAGATCCGCGGCGTTTACCGCAGCCGCCGGGATGTGCTGGTCAAAGCCATGGGTCAGGCCGGGTGGGAGATCCCAACGCCGGACGCCTCGATGTTCGCCTGGGCGCCGGTGCCCCAGCCGTTCCGGGAGGCCGGCTCCATCGCCTTTGCAAAACTTTTGATGGAGCACGCCGACGTCGCCGTCGCGCCGGGCGTCGGCTTTGGCGAGCATGGCGAGGGCTATGTGCGCATCGGCCTTGTGGAAAACGAACAACGCATCCGCCAGGCGGCGCGCAATGTGCGCAAGTTCATGGATCAGGGCGCAAGTCTGCTTGCGGCGGAGTAACGGCGCTGCCATAAGGGGCGCAGTTTACTTTTTTAATGAGTGGAAAGACGCCATGGCCGACCAGGAAGCCTACCTCAAACGTATTTTGACCATCGAACTTGGCCGGGTGACCGAAGCGGCGGCTGTCGCCGCGTCCACTATGATCGGCCGGGGCGACAAGGAAGGCGCCGACCAGGCCGCCGTCGATGCGCTGCGAAATGCTTTGAACGTCCTCGATATCGATGGAACGATTGTCATCGGCGAGGGGGAGCGGGACGAAGCGCCCATGCTTTATATCGGCGAGAAAGTGGGCAGCGGCCAGGGGCCGAAAGTCGACATCGCCCTCGATCCGCTGGAAGGCACGACGCTCACCGCCAAAGCGATGGCGAACGCCATGGCCGTCGTGGCGATGGCGGAGGGCGGCACGCTTCTCCATGCGCCGGACGTTTACATGGATAAGATCGCGGTCGGCCCCGGTTATCCCGACGACGTCGTCGATCTTGATCGTTCTGTGGAAGAGAACATTGAATCCCTCGCCGCCGCCAAAGGCGTGCCTGCGCGGGACATCACCTTGTGCGTTCTTGACCGCGATCGCCACGCTGACATCATCACGAGCGCACGCCGCACTGGCGCTTGTGTGCATTTGATTTCTGATGGCGATATCGCCGGCGTGTTCCATACGACAGAGCCTGAAACCGGGATCGATATGTATGTCGGCCAGGGCGGCGCGCCGGAGGGTGTTTTGGCCGCCGCGGCGCTGCGCTGTGTCGGCGGTCAGATGCAGGGTCGCCTTTTCTTCCGCAATGACGATGAACGCGGTCGGGCCGAACGGATCGGCATCAAGGACCTTAACCGCAAATATGGCCTTCACGATCTCGCCTCCGGCGACGTCATGTTCGCTTCTACCGGCGTTACCAACGGTACGATGCTCGACGGCGTGAAATGGGAGCGGGGCGGTTTCGTCAGCACCCATACGGTCGTCATGCGCTCAAAAACCGGCACAGTGCGGTATATCAAAGCCCGCTCTAAACGGGAACGCGGCTAGTAATCCTGTTTTTGTGCGCTGCAATATCGCTGCTGCGTTTCAATAAGCTGAGAAACACTTAGCTCTTGCCCCTGCGCCTTCCTTTGCGTTTAATGCGTGCCGGGGGTTGGGGGGCTACATGCAGCGTTTTGCTTTTATCGCCGCACTTAGTGCGCTCATCGTAACGAGCGCGGCTTTGGCGCAAACATCGGATGATTTTCCGATGCAACGTTTGCGCGCTTTTTTAGAAGAACGCGCCGCCACTCGTCCCGTTCTAAATCCGCCGCCTATCGGGCGCGCGCCGTTAAGGGAAGACGCTGCGCAGATTGACTGGGCCCAGGTTGACCGGCTTTTAGCCGAAGCGGAAAAACGGGATGCTGCGGTACGTCAAAAGCTTTCGCGCGGCGTGGCGGGCGCAAGCGACCGCTTGTCGGAAGGCTTGCGATCGCTGTCCGCGGATCGGTTGCCGAATATCGCAGCGCCTGAGTTAGACCGGGTGCGCATGCCTGTCCTTGTACCCTCATCGATTGAGGTTTTGAACACCGTGCAGGTGTTCGGCCAGCCCGACGCCTACACCGCCATCGCCACGGCGGCGCCGGGCGTGGCGCTCCGCATTTCAGGCGCCCGCAAAAAACTTGTGCTGGAACGCCCGCCGCGTCCGTCCGAGGCTTTGAAAAAGCTGCGTGAGGAGAGGCCGCCCTTGCCGGGCATGGGATCGAAATATGTCATTACACGCAGCGAGAGTTCCACGGATCTCTCGTTCTCCAGGTTCGGATGCGGTTATGTCATCTCTATAACCTGCGATGACCCAGACAGGGATGCACGCTGTACGGAGGATGCCTTCATAACCTCTTTAGCGTCTTCTATGGCGTTGCTGAAGGCGTCTGCGGTCGAAGAAGACGCAGGAGAACAGCAATGAGCGCCGGCGACAGATCGCAGCAGGGCGGCGTCACAACCCGCGTCCTCGGCGTGTTTGCAGTGCTTGGCGCATTTGTTGTGTTCGTCAATTGGTACAATGGCAGCGTTGCGCCTCTCGATGAGCAAACGGCTGAAAGCGATCCCGCTGTTGAACAGGGGCAGGTCGCCGTCGCGTCGGATCAGGCTGTTGAAACAGCTGCCGAAGATACGGTTCTCACGGATGAGACCGGGGAAGTGTTTTCCTATCTGCCCGTGGGCGAGTTGTTGCCGGACTCCGGTCCGGGGTTTCCGGATGATACGGTTTATCGGCCGGACATTGCGTTTCCGACCGAAGATCGCGCCTTTCTAAATTCTCAGGTGTACCGCTATGGTGGGTACTACGGGTCTTTGAACGGTATGGAGGGCGGTCAGTGCGAAGCGGAAAATTACGGCTACCCCTGGCAGGACACGTTCTGCGAGAAACGATCCCGGGACCAACAGCTTTGTCCCGGCGGCGGGCATGAAGGGCTCGATATTCGTCCGGCCACCTGTGAAAAGAATGTGCATTGGGCGGTGGCCGTTGAGGCGGGGCGGGTTGTGGATTTGCGGCGTCATTGGGTGACGCTTCAGACCGCAGACGGGACAATATACAATTACCTGCACCTCAACATGGCCGCTTTGGAGGTTGAGCTTGGAGCGGAGGTGCAAAAGGGTGATCGGATTGGTCTTATCTCGAACGATTTTTATAAGTCCGATGGAACCTCGGTGGCGACAACGGTGCATCTGCATTTCGAAATGTATGAGAATTATGTGAGCGGCGAAGAGGAAGAACCGCTCTTCACAAAGGTGAACCCGTACACGACGCTTGTGGCGGCTTACGATCGGCGTTTGCGGGGGGAGTAAGCGAAGACGCTTGCGCTTGCCCATCCCCCATGCATGCGGGGTCATCGCTGGAACTCTCAAACGGTTTCGGGATCGACTGAGAATATTCAGTCGCTTTCAGTCCTTATTGTCGCGTATTTCCGGACGGCGAACCGCCCACGCTTCGTCTGGAAGCGCTTTAAGCCCAGAAGGTTTTGAGGTGGCGGCGAGCAAATGGTCAGTCACATTTCAAGAATCGGCCATACTTACGCCATGTCAGCTACAGCTTTACTCGATCCTCTCCCTGAAACCTCTCCACCGACCGCTGAGGCGCGTTCTGTTACGGGCCGGCTATGGCGGTTTCGCGATCGCGATGACCGGGCGGCGCTCGCCATTGCGCAAAAACTCGGCGTGCCGGAAGCTGTTGCGCGGGTCGTGGCGGGGCGCGGCGTCGGTCTTGAAGAGGCGGACGCGTTTTTAAATCCGTCTTTAAAAAACGCTTTGCCTGACCCTTTGGTTCTAAAAGATATGGCGCCGGCGGCGAATCTGTTTGCCGATTCAGTCATAAGCGGGCGGCGAATTGCGATTTTCGGGGATTACGATGTCGACGGAACGACCGCGGCGGCCATCCTGGCGCTCTATTTGAAGGCTCTGGGGCGGGAGCCTCTGGTGCATTTGCCGGACCGGCTTACCGAAGGTTATGGGCCGAATGCACAAGCGTTTCAAAGGCTGAAGGACAAAGGCGCGGAGGTTCTCATAACCGTAGATTGCGGCGCCACGGCCCACGACGCTATGGCGGCTGCAGCGGGACTTGGGCTTGACGCCATTGTTGTGGATCACCACCAAATGGGTGATGGCCCGATGCCGGCCGCCGCCGCGGTGGTGAATCCCAATCGGCCGGACGATGTTTCAGGCTTGGAGAACCTTTCCGCCGCCGGCGTTGCGTTTATGCTGATCGTCGCCGCCAACCGCACGTTGCGACAACGCGACTTCTTTAAAGACAAAGCGGAACCGAATCTTCTGCAATGGTTGGACCTCGTCGCTCTCGGGCTTGTTTGCGACGTCATGCCTCTGACGGGCCTTGCGCGCGTTTTAACGGCGCAGGGGCTGAAAGTGCTCGCTCGACGCGACAATGCAGGTCTGGCGGCGTTGTCCGACGTTGCGGCCGTAAAAGACAAGCCCACGGCTTACAGCCTCGGTTTTCTCCTCGGCCCGCGGATCAACGCCGGCGGGCGCGTCGCGCATCCGCAGCTTGGCTTTGATCTTCTTACAACGGACGACCCCGTCAAAGCTGAAGCGTTGGCTCAACGGCTTAACGAGTTGAACCGAGATCGCCAAAGCATAGAGGCGGGCGTGCTGGACGCTGCAACGGCTGAGGTTGAACAAATCATCGCCGTTTCAGGTTTGCCTGATGTTATTGTCGTTGCAGGAGAGGGCTGGCATCCCGGCGTCATTGGAATTGTCGCCGGGCGGTTAAAAGAAAAATACGGCCGCCCGGCCATCGTTATCGGTGTCGACCCCGCCACGGGAGAAGGCAAGGGGTCTGGCCGGTCTTTAAAGGGCGTGGATCTTGGCGGCGCCGTTCGGCGGGCGCGGTCGGCCGGTTTCCTCGTTTCCGGCGGGGGGCATGCCATGGCGGCGGGCCTTACGGTGTTGGCGGAGGCGATTCCCGCACTCGCCGCTTTTGTCGCGCATGAGCTTTCTGAAGCTGTGGCGGAGGCCATAAACGCCGCCGATCTGACCCTTGACGACCGCCTAAGCGTCCGGGGCGCTGATCGAGCTCTCGCTGAAGCTCTCGCTGAGGCGGGGCCGTTTGGGCCTGGCAATCCTGAGCCTGTTTTCCTTTTATCTGGCGTGCGCGTCAGAAACGTCGTGATTCGGGGCGAACGGCATGTCATCTGCACTCTCGGGGATGAGACGGGGGGCGCGGTCAAGGCCGTGGCGTTCCGCGCTGTGGGAGAACCTCTGGGGGAAGCCCTTCTCGCTGCGGGAGACCGGCCCGTCGACATCGCGGCGCGTTTACGCAAAGACGATTGGCGGGGCGGAGCGGAGCTTCACATACTGGACCTGCGCTTGTGCGATCAACCGTAGCGATAAAGCGCTGAAATTAAGCTTATGACGGCTTGCAACGCGCTGCGCCCCTTTGTATAAGCGCGTTTCTCAAAAGCGCGGTCCCTTCGTCTATCGGTTAGGACGCCAGGTTTTCAACCTGGAAAGAGGGGTTCGATTCCCCTAGGGACTGCCACTTTCACCCTCATAACCCTATCTTTTCCGCTTTTTTGCGACGTAAAAGTTTGACACCGCGCCGCGGAAAAGGGTTAATAATACGTTACAGCAGCACTCTTTGGTGAGGGGATTGTCATGACGGGGCTACGGGCTATTGCATGTGCGGCGGCTTTGGGGTTGGCGGCGCTATTTTCAAGCGCAGCGCTTGCAGAAGACGTAGTGTCGGCGGACGACATCACGACGGTTTTGGAATCGGAAGGGTATGCGGTTCAACAAATTGGGCCCAGCATGGTTGGCGTGGTTGTGGGGTCGCAGGTGATTCTCGTCGGGGTCGATTCGTCTGAAGGCGATGTGACTTATGTTACG
The DNA here is from genome assembly GCA_039183635.1 of Pseudomonadota bacterium. Classification (GTDB taxonomy): domain Bacteria; phylum Pseudomonadota; class Alphaproteobacteria; order Caulobacterales; family Parvularculaceae; genus JBCDBL01. Next base: position 2,094 of record JBCDBL010000054.1, on the reverse strand, counting down.
TATCTTCCTGATCTATCGCTTCGCGAACTTGGCTATGAATTTTTAAATCAGTTCAACACGCAAATTAAATTCGGACGCGCCTATGTCGACGGCGATGGCGACATTGCGATACAGATGGACCGCAACGCCACAGGCGGTATCTCGACGGACAATGTTTTATCCGATTTTGACGTATTCCTGATGCTTGTTTCTAAGTTTTTGCAAGACGTGGCGACAGGAACGATCGCCTAAACTCCTCCCCTATATGATTTTTTAAGCGGGCTTGGCCCGCTTTTTTTTGCGCTGCAAACGTAATCCGGTGCAAAAGACGCATCGCATCCCAACTATCTCTACGCATATCTCTTCGTGGACGTTTGAGTCGGGGAGGGGTGCTACAATAGCAAAGGATATATCTTAGAGCGTGTTGCGCAAAAGCGGACACCGGTTTTCTTGCAAAAGGTCGAACAAGTGTTCGACCGTCAAAACAAAGATATAGAGCGCGTCATGTGAAGCCGATTAAACAAGACGTGCTCCAGTATTCTGAAAAAAGTGCGATCGACCCTGTTTGTGGGGAATTAGCAAACAAAATGAACAACGAATCAGATGACTTGCAGGCTACGCAAGGCCCATTCCTTGAACGGAATGTTATCTAATCACCTTAAAATTCATACTTTTACTACTAATAGTATATTTTTTTCCTCTTTTTCCCCCTATACGGAGCCTTTTCATTTTGGAGGTGCGTCAATATCGCGTATAGTTAATGACAGAAACGTGAAAAGAAGGCGTGCTGGGGATGAGTGAAAGCGTCACAGGTGACTGCGCAGAAACGCAGGAAACGTTTGAAGTCAAAGGCGTCGTCAAGTGGTTTGATACGGTGAAGGGATATGGTTTCATAATTCCCTCTAACGGTATCGGCGACATTCTTCTGCATTCCTCGTGTCTTAAAGAGTCCGGCCACGTTGTCGCCCGCGAGGGCGCGACAATTGTGTGCGAGGCCGTAAGGCGGCCAAAAGGGTTGCAGGCGCTGCGTGTCATCAATCTTGACGACAGTACGGCCGCGCCGCTCCCTTCTGAGCCAATGATCGGCGATGCGCCGCCGGTTATTCCGTCCGGTGAGTTTGAGCGCGCTGAGGTCAAGTGGTTCAACCGCGCGAAAGGCTATGGTTTCCTGACGCGCGGCGACGGTACGGAGGATATTTTCATTCACATGGAGACCCTGCGCCGCTGCGGCCTTGGAGAATTACACCCCGGCATGCGCGTACAGGTTCGCTTCGGAGAGGGCCAAAAAGGCTTGCTTGCTGCGGAAGTGAAACTCGATCCCCACAATTAACCGTGGTATAAAGACGCATTATTGACGTTTGTCGGAGTGAGGCATCATGCGTCGCCTACAACCATTTGTTTTTCTTTTTGCATTTTGCATCGCGGCCTGTTCCGGCACGGACAAAACGTCCGAAGCGGCGGAGACGCTTATTCTCGAAACCGATAATGGGACGTTTCAGTTCACTGTCGAACTTGCTCTAACCCCGGAAGAACGGGCGCGGGGGCTAATGTATCGACAAGAACTTGGCGCTGAAAACGGTATGTTGTTCAGATACGATGAACCGCGTGTTGTCTCGATGTGGATGAAAAACACCTATATTCCCTTGGATATGGCGTTTATCCGTCCCGACGGGGTTGTGGAATCTATTGCGCAGAATGTGCAGCCGCATTCTCTTGATTCGGTCGCTTCCATCGGCCCTGTACGCGCAACGCTTGAAGTGAACGCCGGCGTCTTTCAGCGGATCGGTCTAAAGGTTGGCGATCGCGTCGCTCACCCATGGTTCGAGACCGGCGCGGGCTAGGGCTTGTTGAGATTCATCAATATATCTGGTCATCCCGGACGCCGGTTTTCTCCAAGTCTTTGACTTGGTTAGAAAATCGAGCGATCCGGGATCTGGTGCAACAGATTTCAGACACGTGGAGACAGATCCCGGCGCTGACACGCGCACACCAAAACCTATGGGTTTTGGGCGCGTGTAACATCCGGGATGACGGAACAACTCTGAATCTCAACAAGCTCTAAAGCGTCTCTTCTTCAATGGAAATCAGGCAGACGCTTTAAGTCTTTGTTTTTTC
>JBCDBL010000053.1:0-26957 GCA_039183635.1 Pseudomonadota bacterium | reverse complement strand
TCGCCGCCGCGTCGGCCGCGTCCGTCTTGCCGCGTTTGACATACGGCTTCACATAGGACGGCGGCATCAGCCGGACCTCGTGACCCATCTCCTGCAACCGACGGCCCCAATGGTGCGCGCCCGAGCAAGCCTCCATGCCGACCAGACAGCGAGGCTGTCCTTCGAAGAATGCAAGGAACCGGCTCCGCCGGAGTTGACGACGCGCCACGGTCTTACCGCCTTCATCAACACCGTGGATTTGAATGACATTCTTGGCGAGATCGACGCCGACTGTGCTAAGCTCTGACATGGATGGCTCCTTTTGCTCGGGACAATGACACCCTAACTATGGCGCAATGCGACGCCGGGAGCAGGAGCCATCCACACCATCAATCGAGATGGCGTTTTCAAAATTGAAAGCGCACCTCAGACGCATCGGGGCCAGAACCGTCGAAGACCTCAATGAGGCACTCGCCCAAACCCTCGATCTCTACACCCCACAAGAATGCAAAAATTACCTCAAAGCCGCAGGCTATGGAGTCAATTGAAACGGAAATGCTTTAATAAATCCGTGTTTCAATCATCTTATGATCGATGATAAGAACACAAAGTCTGACAAAGCCTCCCGGAACAAAGATCGAGCCGTCGGCCAGATGCGCCCCTTCGATCCTGAGCAAGCGGCGCACATCAGAAGCGAGTTACGGCTACAGGCCTCAAAGTCCCCTGCCCGACTGCGCGATCTCGCTCTGTTTGATCTCGGCCTCGACGCCATGTGCCGGGCTTCAGAGCTGTTAGGTCTTACGGTCGGCGATCTGACAGATCACCTGAACGCCGTCGTGGAGGAGTTCGAAGTCCTCCAGGATAAAACAGGCTGCGCAAAGACCGTTACCCTCAGCCGTCCAACCCGCCGCGCCCTGCAAGACTGGATCGACTATAGCGGCAAGAAGCCGGAAGAGTATCTGTGGACATCCATCGGGAACCGTAAAAGCGATAACCCCCTCACCCGCATGCAATACAGCCGCCTTGTAAAAGACTGGGCGCGGATTGCACGCCAGGATGGCAGACGCTTCTCGACACACCCTATGCGTCGGGCCAAATCCTTCGTCATTTACGATCAGACCAAAAACCTCCGCGCCTGCCAGCACCTGCTCGGCCATAAGAGCATTGGCTCAACGGCGGAATATCTCGGCGTCGATAAACGCGAAGCCCTGCTGTGGCGAAGAAGATAAAGGTATAATAAAACTCAATTTATATTCCGTATAAATACTTATTTTTGACAATCTTAATGGTACGAAATCCGGCTATGGCGCGGGATTGTCACCGAGACCGACAATCCGCACCTCACCGTCCGGAAATTCTGCGCTGACTTTCAGCTTACCACCCAGACTTTCGATCACACGACGCAGATTGCTGAGTTTCATATCATCGCGCTTTTCCATCTCAGCGATTGTCGCCTGACTACGGCCCATCTTTTCAGCCAACTCTGCTTGGGTCACACCAAGCTGTTTGCGCAGATCGGCCAGAACCATTTCTTCACGCAAGGTACTTACCTTTTCAGCAATACGCGCCTTTCGCTCTTTCGAATAGCCTTTGGTCAATTCCCTAAAGGGGGGTGCATCCACTCATACCAAGCTCTCCTTTCCAAGCGCTTCCAAGTGTTCATCGTAAAGGCGATCTGCAACAGGGATATATTTATCGTAAAAGCGCTTATCGCCAGTTTTATCGCCCCCAATAAGCAATAATGCTGTCCGCACTGGGTTGAAGGCGTAAAAGATGCGGATCGGTTTTCCGCCTGATTGGACTCTCAGCTCACGCATATGCGCGTGTTTTAATCCGTTGATCTTGGATGAAAAAGGGTGGTCGAGTTGAGGGCCGCGCTCTTCCAAAAGCGTTACGTATGCTTCCACATCATCCCGCTCGCGATCAATCAGATCGAGCCACGAGCCTTTAAACTCGTCCGTAACTTCTACATCCCAGCTCATAATCTATTATAGGCTATACACGATATAGCGTCAAAACGATATCTCTATGTATTTGATTTCACAAAAAAAACCAATGCTATCTCAAAAGCTATTCACATAGCGATACGGTCTACCTACTATCTTCAAAATCATTATGGAGCAAATGGTGCCCGATATTGACTATGACGACTACGTACTTATCAGCTCGCCTCTGAGCGGCCCATTCAAACAAGATGGGATCACCGTAGATATCGAGATTTATCGCGGTGAGGATGAGCCGGGTTGGCTTCTTGAAGTGGTTGATCAAGCAGGGGCCAGCTATGTCTGGGACGACACATTTGAGACAGATCAAATGGCCAAAGAGGAATTTCTTCGGTCAATCAAACAAGGCGGGATGAAACAATATAATCCGCACTACCGGAAAAAGATGCATTAATAGCATTTTGGATTGAAATAGGGGCACCCCCCCAATGTTCGCTTTGTCGGAAAGCGAACATTGGGTTTCCCAACCTGATATTTATTCAATCCATATTGATGTAGTTCATCACCCATCTAGCGTGAGGCACAACGATAAATACAACGTAGATTCCTAAAATTATTTCAGCACCAAAATTACTTTCATTTAAACCAAAAAAGTCAATAATAATTTCAGATAAATAAAATGAAAAGACTGCCGTACTTACTACGAACGAAGTGATGGACAGTACAAACCCTTTTTTATTCATACTTTCTAACCATTACATCTTTGTGCCAATTGATTAATTCCAGCAGGAGTTAAACCTCCGGCTGTTGCGCCTGCCAAACCAGCCGCCCTCCCTTAGCTGCACCGCCAAAAGCGGTCAGTAATAAACATGCCTACGTAACGATTATAATTCTTGATATTGGAGCGCAGTAGAAATAACGCATCCTTCAATTGCTAATATTTCATACAATTGCAATTATAACCCCGCAATCATACTATTAGGCTATCTTGAGCCCCAATTCATGGCTCTGAGTAACCAAATCAAGTGTGGCACTAAGACAAAGAATGCAAAAATGAGAATAATTATGTCAGTACCAAAACCAGTTCTTTCAAGTTGAAAAAGTTCATATAGGAAGCTCATTGCGTATTTCACGTATACGAACGTAAAAAATACGAGTGACAAAACTGAGCATAATGCACTTACCATATTTTGCATTTTGTACTTAGAACCTTCACCCACACCTTTGCGCAAGTTGATTAATGCCAGTTGCTGTTAATGCGCCGGCTGCAGCACCTGCTAAACCGGCAGCCCCCCGACCGCGGCCCCTTTAGCAAAACTTCCTGCAACTGAACGTGCTAAACCCTGCTGAGGTATAATCGGCGCTTTGTAAGCATTTAAAGCACTCGATCCGCCACCCCCGATAGCCCCACCAATAGTACCACCTGCGACACCTCCAACGGCCCCACCAACTGCACCGCCTACTGCACCAGGAGCAGCAACTCCAGTCAATACTTCAGCACCGGCACCAACTACGGCAGCAGCGACCCTTGGAGGTGCCCCAAATCTGTCAGTTGCTCCTTGTGTAACAGCTCCAGCTACTCCACCAGCGATACCGCCCGTGACTGCGCCAGCTATTCCGCCGACAAAGAACCCTGTCACTGCACCACCAACAGCACCCGAAACTGTAGCTTGGAAAGCAGAATTATTCAGTACTGCACAAGTAAAACTTTTTGTTTTATCCAGAAGTGAACCACTTTCCCGCCCATAGCCAGGCCCTTTGTTCTCATCATCCTCACCACTCAATCGTCTAATCGTATTGCTACGGTTAAATGGATCCCAGTCGATATTGCCCAAGCGCGGCCCAGACGGCGCATCAACTGTGATGCAGCTATCGTGTGCGCACAGCCCCCATGGATCTGTTGCATTAATCGGATCCCCGCCGACATAGGCATAGACATTCATACCATCTGCATACCCAATTGGATACGTCTGCAGGAATCGTCCAATTTTCGGATTATAGACACGGTTCTTATAGAAATAGAGCTGCGCCTCATCGAGCCACATTTGACCCGTATATTGATATCGGCCGAGATTGCTTGCCTCAGGCACACCGTAAGGGTCGTATTTATTCACTTGTATGACACCGCCAGATGCATTCGTTACAGCAGTAATAGAACCCCTCTCGTCTGCTACAAGGAACCGACGGTCAGACGTCCCAGACCCCTCATACCAGACCAATACCTCGTCCAGGCCCGCCCCGAACACGTAGCGCCGCAGTAGATTGTTCGATCCATCATACTCCGCAACGGCTTGAACCCGGGAATAAAGAAATTTGGCCGTCACGCCGCCGACCGTCTGCTTTAGCCGACCCAAAGGATCGTACGCAAACGCCGATCCACCAGACGCGCTCGTCAGACGATTATCGCTGTCATAGCCATAAGTGCGGGACCCATCATCGGTGAGGTTCCCACGGTCATCATGCGTAAAGTTTCGCGTAATCGCACCCTGTATCTGGTCCTCAAGCTGGTTGAGACCGTTGACGGAATAGGTAGTCGTCAGCTCGACGGTCGGCGCGTTCTCGAACAGCGTATTGCTCACCATCATTGAGGCGATCTGGCCCGACGGATTGTAGGTGAAGTCTGAGTTGAAATCATGTCGTGTCGCCGGGCTGCCGCCAAGATCATTGTCGAGATCCTTCAAACGCACCGCCGTGTCATAGCCATAGGTCGTGGACGGTCCGTTGCCTCGGATGAGACCCGTGCGGCGACCAAGATCGTCATAGCTGTACGTGGCCAGAACCCCGATGCCAGATGTCGCCCCATTCTCTCGCACCGCCATGAGGGCGCCGACATGGTCATAATCGTAGCTCACATAAAAAGACGGCGAACCCGGATAGGTGATCCTCGTAGTTCGCCCTGCAAGGTCATACTCATAAGATATTGCACCCAAAGGTCTGGACTGGCTGGTCATGCGGCCAAGGGCGTCATAGACCATAGTCTCCGTATGGCCCGTGTAGGCGGCCGTCAGCATTTGACCAAGGTTGTCGTAAGTGTAGCTGATGTCATTCTCGCCGCCCGGCGCATCTTTCAAGGTCAGGCGGCCGAGATCGTCGAAGGTGAAGTTGAACATCGTCCCGTCCCGGCGACGTTGGGCCGTGACTTGGTACGCAGCGTTATAAGTGTTTTCTTCATAATCCGTTGTTGAACTCGTTCCTGTCGTGGTCTTGGACGGGAAGCGGGTTTTCAGCGGGCGGTTGAAACTGTCATACTCATATGTGGTCTTGTTGCCCTTGGCGTCCGTCATGGTCTCAACGAGACCAGACGAGGTGTAGGTGTAGGTGATGGCGTCTCGAGCGACAGTTGTATTCAGCGCCGTCGTTACTTTCGTTACTTCATCGGCGGCGTTGTAGAATGTCTTGCTGATGCGGTCATTGCCAAAGTTTCCGGCTGTGCCCAGGGCGCAGACGTCACTCGGCGGTGAAGCGAACAGAGTCGCGTTCATTCGTTGTGCGACGCACGTCGGACGGTTGGCGTTATCATAGGCATACTGCACAAGGGCGTGGGTGACTCCGCCCGCCTTGAACCGCTCCGCCTCTAGACGGCCAAGGCTATCGTATTGATAGGCCTGTTCTTGCAATGGTGCGAAGGCCGCCCAATCCGTATCGATGATCCCGTTGACGGTCCCCTGCTCCACCTTGGTCGGCTGACCGTCGAGATTATAGGTCATCTTCGTTGCTCGGCGTTTTAGCGTATTGCCAGTTCCCGTTCCGTCTGGATCTGGCGTAATGACGCCCAAAACCTGACGCATAGCGTCATAGCGAAATGAACCGTATCAGTAGTTCCTGCGAGCGGACCATCTTCAGACGTGACGTTCCCGAAGTCGTTATACGTAAAACTTGTTGTCGCAGTCAGCGTGCTGTCGCCGGAGCCTGTTAATTTAGACGTTGGCAATATGTTAGATGCAACACTGCTGCTGCCCGTCTGGTATGTGATTTCGGTTTTAGCCTCATCCGAACCGCCGGAGCAGGATGCGAGGGATTCGCATGCTGCAGTCTTCTCCAAGACGATCTTCTTCAATCGTTGGTTTTCTTTTTCCAAAGCCTTCTTTTCCTGCAGTTGCGACTTGCCCATGCCGCCGAACTTTTTTCACCATGCGTAATAGGTTGCGCTGCTGATTCCGGCTTTTCGGCAAGCGCTTGATACGTCATGACCGCTGGAAAGCTCGATATCAATCTGCCGAAGCAGGTTTAGAATATCTTCGTCTTTGAAACGTTTGCGAGCCATCGAAAACCATCACCTTGTTTTGAAATCAATGAAAATTCTGGCCCACTTTTAGGGGGGAAAGACACCTGCCGGGGTCGCCAGATTGCCAAACAAAATCAAATATTTATGGAACAGCGTTTTGTTGGTGCGTAAAATCACCACGCAGCAAATCGGGCGTGCGGCCCGTTCATCGCCGTGATGGCGTTTTCCAAATTATTTGGATCGTACGGCGCATAGATTTCAGGTGTTGAGTAATTTGGCGTCTTGTATCCCAAGAGCGCCGCCCCTTCCCAAACCGGAACTCCTTTAGATCTGAGATAGCGCGCCAAGGTGTGGCGTAAGGAATTGAGGTTGCAGCAACGAAACGTTTTCACCCTTCTTTTCATATCGAAATTCAAGTAGAAGTGTCATTAAATGTACATTGTACGCAATTCTTTGGGCTATTGGCTGTTGCTATGAAAGGCGATTTTCTAAATGACCGAGGGAAGACGAGATACAACAGCGCTTGCGCCGCAGAAGATCATGACGCCCTTAACGCGACGCAGAGCTTTGCTTAATGCAGCCGGTTTTTCTGCGACATGTGCAAGCATAGGAATGCTGACGGGCTGTGGCGCAGACGTGCAGCCTTCAGCGTCCGGTCTTTTCGATCCGAACGAAGCAAGCTTGAAGCGCCACACCGTTCCCGATTGGTTCAAGGACGCGAAGTTTGGAGTTTTTATTCACTGGGGCCCTTACTCCATCCCCGCTTTTGCACCGCAGCCAAACATAGAGGAAGGGAAAACCGGCTTTAAATACAACGCTTACGCAGAATGGTATCGCAATACGATGCTGTTCGAAGATGGGCCAACCGCAGAGTTTCACCGCAACACTTATGGAGAAAACCACCCCTACGAATATTTCGGGCGATCTTTCAACGAAGCGCTTGAAGATTGGGATCCGGATGATTGGGCGCGGCTTTTTAAACGCTCAGGCGCGCGCTATGTCGTGCTGGTCGCAAAACATCATGACGGATTTCTGCTCTGGCCTAGCGCGACACCGAACCCGCACGTTTCGCAATGGGGAACAAGACGGGATGTCGTCGGCGAACTTGCAGAAGCGGTGCGCGGACAGGGGTTGCGCTTCGGGGTTTATTATTCCGGCGGTGTAGATTGGACCTTTCGACCGCAACGGGTCGATAACTTTTCTGACCTGTTTCTGAATATGCCTGGCAAAAAAGATGGGTATATACAGTATGCGAATGCTCAATACTATGAGCTGATTGATCGGTACCGCCCGGATTACCTTTGGAATGATATTGGGTATCCGAGTCAGAAAGCTGTCTTCTCTATTCTCGCTCATTATTATAACACTGTTCCGGACGGACTAACCAATGATCGATGGATAAGCTTGAGGGGATTTTTGCGTTTGGGGGTATTCGACCGGCCTAAAGGCATGACAGGTCTCATCCCGCCCAAGCCGCCCGTGTGGGATGTACGCACGCCGGAATACACCATATTTGATGAGATTTTGCCGTTCGAGTGGGAAGCCACAAGGGGCATCGGCCATTCGTTTGGTTATAATCGTGCGGAAACTGAAGCGGATCTGATAACGCTTGAATCAATTGTTCAGATGCTGGCGCAAGCGGCGTCCTACAACGGAAATGTTTTACTGAATGTTGGCCCCAGGGGCGATGCGCGGATCGATCCGGCCCAGGCCGCGCGTCTTGAAAGCATTGGCGCGTGGCTGCAACTCAACGCCGCCGCCCTGCAAGACACCCGTCCCGTTCTTTTGCCTGAACAGACTGTTCGCGTAGGTGCGGTAAAACGCGGCGACAAATATTATCTTTTGCTGCTGGAACAGCCGATAGAGCGGTCTGTAAAGATTGTTTTGCCGGGTGATTTATTCGCGTACGAAAACGCGGCCATGATGACGAATTCAAAGATAAGCGTACAAATTAGCAGCGGTGAGGTAACCCTGACGGCGTCAGACGGATGGGGCAAGACGCCAGCTATCGTCGCACTGACAAAGAGTTAGACCCTAAAGCAATTTTCCGCTTCACGAAGACAAGCAGGCAGTTCTTCCGAATTCTTGGGCTTGCCTGTCTCGCAGCTTCAATATTGCGGTCACACGCACGACCAACTATTTTTCTGTTCCAGTCACATTTTGAAGGGACTGTGAGGGCGCGAAAGTCCGTTTGGCGCCTAATCGCATTGCGGTTATGCATTCAATTGTTAGAATGCTACAAAACAGTAGAGGGAATGGCGTAGGGTGAGCGCTGTGGAGCAGTGGCGTGGTTAAGGTGGCGTGCCGACCGCAAACAATGAGAATTCTCGGTTCATCACCTGGACCTGCTGGTCAGTGTGATTTTACGTGATGTTTGGCGGCCGCGGCAAGCAAACAGGGTTGAGGCAACCGAACAATACTGCACTGGAACGCTTATATCGTCGCTATTTTTTGAAACTGAAAACGGGCTTGGCTCGGACCTATGGGGCGGGTCCGCCAGATCCCGAAGATGTGGCGCAAGCGGCGTTTTCAAGGCTTGGCGACAGACCGGATTTGTCGAAAATTCAAGACCCAGAGAGTTATCTCTGGATCGCTGCGCGCAATATCATCATGACTGAAAAACGCCGGGACGCTGTTAAGAGGGGCAACGCCGGGGAAATTGAGCGCCGCTTTTTTGGCGAGACATGTGACGTTATTGACCCCGAACGCGTCTTTATGGCGAAGGATCTGCTGAATATTGTTATGGAGGTATTGGCTGGTATGCCTGAACGCCGCCGCCGTATTTTTATGCTCCATCGCGTTCACGGTCTCACGCTTGACGAGGCGGGTAAAAGGTGCGGCGTTACACGAACAGCCGCAATCCGCCATGTAGGCATTGCAACCCGCTTGATCACCGAAGCCGTCATCAAGGCTGAAGCATTACCGGACGTGAGGGCGGCGGAATGACTGAACGCATAGGCGACATCCGAGCGGAGGCCCATGAGTGGCGTGCACGGATCGATGGTGCTGAATTGGACCGTGAAGATCGTCGCGCATTTGATCGTTGGATGGCAGCCGATCCCTTACATGCAGCCGCATACGCTGAAGCGGAAGTCATATGGAAGGGGCTTGGCGCTCTCGATTATGATCCGGCGCTCGATCAACCCCTGCCCGATGAGCAGACCGGTGCTGGCGTGGTGCGTTCCTGGCAATCATCAATACGGTTATTGGCGGCTGGAGGCGTTGCAGCGTTCGCTGCGCTTGCGGCTGTTTTCGTCGCACTGCCCTTTTTACACAAAACACCTTCAGGAAACATGGCCGCCGACGCGCCCGTCGTTGCAACCTACGTTACCGCACCACGCGAGGTTCGCGATGTAACGTTAACGGATGGTTCTATGGTTACGCTGGGTGCGTTGTCTGAAATCAGTTTTATGGTTGGTGAGGGCTTACGCACGGCGAAGCTTTTATCAGGCCATGCATTTTTCCACGTCGCCAAAAACCCTGATGCGCCCTTTATTGTCGAAATAGGCGGCGCCAAAGTCATCGTTACCGGTACGGCGTTTGACCTACAGCGCCGCGGCGACCGTGTCGACGTGTCGGTCTCTGAAGGCTCGGTCCGGGTGACGCATGCGCTGGTGATCGGGGAAACGGATGCCGTTTCGGCTTGGGAAGCCGACGCCAGCCGCAGCATGGTGCAATCGGCGACGCTTACCGCGGGGGAGCGCATCACCGCCTCACGCACAAACGGTCTGGGGCAGAAACGCGTCATAGCCGTGGAGGAGATTGGGGCCTGGCGAAGCGGTCAGCTTGTTTATCTGAATGCGCCTCTCGGCGACATTGTGGCCGATCTTAATCGATACGCGGACACACCCATTAAAATCGACGCCGCCGCCCGCAAGCTCCGATTGTCCGGCGCCTTTCCCGCCGATGATGTTGACGGTCTGCTGGACCTGCTGGAGACCGCTTTACCAGTAAGGGTTATGGAAAAAGATGCGGTGCAAGTTATTGAAATTGTGAATTGAATTGTCGTTCGGCCTCAAAAGTCTGAAAAAGTCTTAATACAATGTGACTTTTTGAGTGGGGATCCCGTCTTTAGTTTTAGAGCAATTGATTTTCAGTTGCAAAAACGTGTTGAGAGGGGTTCTACACAATGACACCAACCATTCGAACGAGTATCGTCCGGACTTTGCTGGCTGCGGCGTCCGTTACAACCATCGCCGCGGTGACGACGCCCGTTATTGCTCAATCGGGGGAGGCCCGCCAGATCGAGGTGTCCTCGCGCCCTCTGGCCGAAGCACTGGTCGCTATTGGGCGCGCATACGGCGTCACCGTCATTGCGGCCGAAGAGCTGACCCTTGGAAAGACATCGCCCTCTGTGTCGGGAGCGCTTACCGCCGAGCAAGCGCTGGCGCAGGCGCTCGATGGGTCGGGTTTGCAGGTTTCTCAAAGCGATGGCGGGCGTTTTGTTATAACGGCGCTAAACGCCGCCGCTTCAGCAGAGCTGACCGATATTATCGTGGTGCGCGGCCAGCGGCTTGTGCGTTCAGAGTTTGAAACGCCTTCGTCAGTAAACGTTTTTACGGAGGAAGATTTACGGCGTACGCCCGGTGCGGGAGATATCAACAATCTTCTGGACTTCACGCCCAACATCACCATTGGCGCAGGAAACCAGGCGCCTACCATCCGGGGAACGGACAGTAACGGACCGTTAAGCGGCACCGATGCGATCACCGGCGGGGCGCGGCCAAGGGCCACGACCATCGTTGATGGTCGCGTCATTACCTTCAACGAATATGTTTTCGGCGCAACAAACCTCTACGATATTGACCAGGTAGAGATATTTCGCGGCCCGCAAACATCGGTGCAGGGCGCCAACAATATCGCCGGGTCGATTTTCGTTTTCACAAAAGACCCAACGTACGAGTTCGAAGCCGGACTTCGCGCCGAAGCATCAAACTTTGAAGGGAGGCGCATCGCCGGATTTGTGTCCGGCCCGCTTGTCGATGATCAGCTTGCCGTTCGCGTGACTGGCGATCTCCAGCGGGGAGAGGTTTTTGAGAAATTCGGCGACCCAAGCCTTACAGACCTCAGCGGAGATGATTTCAGGCGTGACCCGCGGCAAGTGGAATCATTCAATCTAAGGTCAAAGCTGCTTTTCGAACCAAACGAGATGCCGGACTTTTCAGCTAAGCTGACCCTGTCACACACTGAAAGCTTCCAACCGAGCTTGCGTCAGATCATCCCCCCGTTCGAGGACCTTATCCCCCGATCGCCGGGAATTGACGGTCGTTTTCGGGTCGAAACGAGGAGTACGTACGGGGTGCTGGACCTCGCCTATGAATTTGGTTCGGATTTTGAGCTGACAAACCAAACAACGTATTCGGATTTTCAAATCACCTTTAATGACGCAACAAGGGCGCCCAAAGCGGCGTCAACTATTGATGGCGCTCAATTCTCCAATGAAACGATCTTAAAGTACGAGCCTCAAGACGGGAGAGTTTCCGGCCTTGCCGGGGTGTATTACTTCCAGAAGGATGAGGAAAATGACGCACCGGCCCTGGGCAGCGTCGGTCTTGAGGATACCCAGACGAGTTTGGGGATATACGCAGTCGCCACCGGTTCGTTGACGGACAAGTTATCGTTAACCGCAGCCCTTCGTTACCAACGCGATACACAAGACCGTATCGGTTCTTTCCAAATTCCAGTTCCAACGTTTCCGCTGGTCGAGTTTGATTTTGAAGGCGTGTATGAAGCGTTTCTTCCGCAGCTTGAAATTGCCTATGATTTTACAGACGACGTGCGTGTCGGCGTTCTGGCGTCCCGGGGGACGAACCCGGGCGGTATTGTGCCAAATGTGCTTCCGGCTTCTCCGGTCAACCCCGGCGGCGGCATGGTGACCGAGTTCGAGGATGAGGGCGCTTGGACATACGAACTTTTCACCAGAGCATCTGTACTGGATGGCAAGCTGCGTTTCGGCGGAAATATTTTCTACCTGGACTATGATGACTTCCAGCTTGTTACTCTGATTGGATTTACACCGATCCCTTCAGCGGTTTTCGATATTGACAACATAGATGTTGCGTTCACATACGGCCTTGAAGCAGAGGTGGAATTCGATGCGACAGAGAAACTTTCCTTCTTCGCAAGTTTGGGGTTGCTTGAAACGCGTCTTGAAGAATTGAACGGTGATGGCGTGTTCGAGCGGCGGGAGTTTGGATCATCTCCGCCTGTCACTGCGTACTTCGGCGCCACATATAGGCCTGTTGAAGATCTGTTTATATCAGCACAAGTTCGATATGCAGATGAATATACAAGCGACACTGGCGCCGACCCGAATGAGGTCGTTGATGATGTGTTTGTCGCCAATCTAAGCGCTGGCTACACCTTTGGTCCGGCCGAGGTTTACGGCTATGTGGAAAATCTTTTTGACGAATTCTATGTCACCAACGTATCCGCCGGCGGTCAATTCGCCTTCGCCGGCGCACCGCGAACGTTTGGCGGCGGCATTCGGTTACAATTCTAGAGCTTCGGACTTTTAATCGTACAGCATAACTTTCAACAAAGATCATCGTTATCCTAACGAAAGTCAGGATCCAGGGGCCGCTTGCTCGGAGTATGCCGCCCCTCACATCCCAGCTTTCGCTAGGATGACGCTTCTTTCGTATGGGTACAACATGCGCACGAATAAAAGTCCGGCGATCTAAATTTGACGCTGCATCGGTGGGTCGGAGCTTTCAAAAAAGCTGACCCGCCTCCTTTAAACGCAGCAGCACAGCGACATGCGGGTCAGTATGCCTTAGCATACTCATATCGCCATCTGGTTCATAAGTTTCATGACGGCTTATGCTGGATTCTGCGCTGCCGGGCTGTCGGTAATCCGCCAGTGACGCACTGCTTGCTGCGCACGCCACATCTGCGCGTAGCGCCCGCCGCTGGCCAACAACTGGTCGTGCCTGCCTTGCTCAATGATCCGTCCAGCTTCAAGCACAATGATTTTATCAGCTGCGACAACCGTGGAGAGGCGGTGGGCGATGACCAGGACTGTCTTGTCACGGACAAGCGTATCAATGGCTTTCTGAACCGCGACTTCACTTTCCGTATCAAGAGCGGAAGTGGGTTCATCCAGGATGACGATGGGACTGTCTTTAAGGATCGCACGTGCGATCGATATGCGCTGGCGCTCCCCGCCGGACAACGCGCCGCCGATTTCTCCGACGCCCGTCGTATAGCCGTTTGGCAAAGCGGAAATAAAGTCGTGGCAATTGGCGGCCATCGCCGCGGCCACGATCTCCTCATGGGAGGCGTCAGGCTTCGCAATGCGAATATTCTCCTCAATCGTGTCATCGAAGAGGTAAACGTCCTGAAAGACGACCGAGAAATGACGCATGAGGTCCGTCTGGGTCATGGCGCGCACATCCGCGCCGCCGATCGTGATTGCACCGGCTTGCGGATCGGCGAACCGCGTGAGGAGCCTGGTGATGGTGGTCTTTCCGCTCCCGGAGGAGCCCACCAAGGCTGTCAGACTGCGTTCGGGCGCCTCAAGCGTGACATCGCGCAGCACCGGCTCGTCGCTTTGGTCATAGGCGAACGTTACATTCTCAAAGGCGACATGGGCGCCTGCAGCACTCCCCTCTCCCGGCGCTTGCGGCAAGGGTGCGACGGCCAGCAGCTCGCTGATGCGATCGATGGCCGCCTCCATGAAATCAAACATTGAAGACATGTTGGCGAACAGCGCCAATGGCTCGCTGAACCGCACGGCGACAACAATCAGGGCAAGGACAGCGGCCACGCTCAGCGTATCGCCGAGTACAAAAGCAATGGCCAGGGCGGTTATCGCCAGGATCCCCATTTGAACCAATGCGGACATAAGAATGCTTGGCAGCGTGCCCAGTTTGGTTCCCGCAGCCTGCGCATCGCGCAAGCGTGCAAGCGATGCTTGTAACCGCTCTGACTGCTGACCGACTTGTCGGGTCGCCCGCAACACGCTTAACCCTTGCGTATACTCTACAATGTGGGACGCCGCATCTGCATGCGCTGCAAGCGAAATCCTGTTTTCACGCGCAGCGGCGGCGCGGATAATGCGATAGACGGGCACAGCCATGGGAAAGATGGCCAGCATTGCAAGAGCCAAACGCCAGTCGATGAAAAAAGTCGCAATGATCGTCACGCTGGGCGCCGTTATGGTGTTGATGACGATCCCGTAGAGCCCCCCTGCAATGGACACCACATCGTTCACATTTCCCGTGAGCACGCTATTGAGGTCGCCAGTCTGGCGCTTGGCGAGCTGCTCCAGCGGCATGCGCTTCAGCTGCTCGCCGAGCGTCGTCCGCGTCTCGTCGGAGACTTCGATGTAAACGCGCCATCCGCCCCGCGACTCGCCCAACCGAAACAACGCATCGAGCAGCACCAGGACTAAGATGCCGCCAAGATACCACCAGGCCTCGGAGGAAGACGCGGCCAGCGCGGCGAACAACGGGAACAGCAGCGCATATGCAAGGCCCTGAGCGACCGACGCCAGAGTGGCGTACATCAATGCCCCGCGCATGACGTCGGCTTTTGTTCCGCACACCTGCACCATATTGCGAAATGTCTCGATCATGACCGTCCCCGCTAACTCACCAACTCGCGTTGCACGACACGCAGGCCCCACCCCTGAGCCCGCTCGAAGTGCGACCACAGCTTGGCGTACCGCCCCCCGGCCGCCAGCAGCGCGTCGTGATCGCCGCACTCCACCACCCGTCCCTTGTCCAGCACGGCAATCTGGTGTGCATCGGTGATGGTCGATAGTCGGTGTGCAACAACAATAAGAGTTTTACCGCGCGCAAGCTCCGCCAATGCTCGATGGATCTTGGCCTCATTGTCCGGATCGGCGAACGCGGTCGCTTCGTCAAGCACGACAATCGGCGCGTCCTGCAGAATAGCCCGGGCGATCGTAATGCGTTGCCGCTGGCCGCCCGACAGGCTTGACCCGCGCTCGCCGACGACCGTGTCGTATCCATTGGGCAGTTCCGTCATAATGAAGTCATGGGCCTGCGCAGCGACTGCGGCTGCTTCGACCTCCTCATCGCTGGCGTCGGGTTTGCCGAGCCTGATATTGTTCTTGATCGTATCGCTGAGCAGGAACGGAGATTGAAAAACGAACGCCACAGATCCCATCAGCTGGTCGGACGTCATCTCGCGCACGTCAACGCCGCCAACCAGCACCTGACCTTCATCAACGTCCCAGAAGCGGGGAATCAGCTGGGCGACAGTGCTTTTTCCTGCGCCCGACGCACCGACAAGCGCCGTTACCGTGCCGGCTTCCATCTTAATGCTGACGTCGGTCAGCGCGTTGTCTTCGCGCCCGTCGTAACGAAAGGTGACGTTTTTCAACTCCACAGATGCATCGAGGGGCGCCCGCCCTTCAGACACCTCGGGAATGAGCGCCACGTTGCGCAATTGCCCGATGCGCTTCACAGCCGCACTCGCGTTCTGAAGCAGCTGTTGCAGCCAGACGATGGGTATGATCGATTCTGTTACCGTCGGGGCGAGGAGCAGAAACATCATCAAAATTGGAAGTTCGATCATGCCCTGGAGATGCATTGGAATCCCGACAGCCAGCAGCAGAAGCACCGTGGGCAGGGACGCAAAAAGGGTGCGCGCGATAAACGCACCGTTCTGCGAGTGCGCGGTCCATTCACGCATGCTCTCAGTGGCGTCGTTAAGCGCCGCGCGATACCGCTGAAAAGAGCTGGACCCGTCATCGAAGGTGCGCACAACATGCATGCCCTGGACGTATTCGTTGATCACCCCATTGATACGCTCCGTAGCTTGATCGACTTTTTGCCGTGCGACATCGTAATCGCGAAACGCGAAGAACATGCCGATCATCCCTACGGGAAACAGCGCCAGCGACAACAGCGCCAGACGCCAATCCAGAACAAGCATCAGGAGGACGCCCAGCACCGGCGCTGAAAACGTCTTCGCGAAAAGCGGCGTGCTGTCTGCGACGAATGCATGCAGCGCGCGCACATCATCCAGGACGATCTTCTTCAATGCGCCCGAGCCCGCGTTTACAACGTAGCCTAAAGGCGCCTTCGCCAACCGCGTCGTAAGTTCGGTCCGTAGAATTTGTTCGAGCCGAAAGGCGCCGAGATGAGAAATCCTGAACGATAGCACCCGGCAAACGAAGGACAACGCCACCAAGCCGAAACCGGCGCCGAACAGCAACCGGAGCCTGTCCGGGTCCGGCGAAGCAGTGAGAATTTCCCGCCCAATCGGCAGAAACAGCATAATCGAGCCGAGCCATGCGATGAGGCTCAACAATGAAATGGCCATGCCGGTGTAGATCTCCCGGTTGACTGGAGAGATGATCTGCCACAGGCCTTGTTCCTTAGTTTCGGTCGGGGCGCTGCTTAAATTTGCGGTGCTGCTCACTTCAATTGCTCTCATAGGATTTGTTAGCGGGAAACACGCTTGACGATGACCGCCGCATTCCAGCTTGCACCATCCATATGAGATTGCAAATCATTCGTACTTGCTTATCCGCTTTTCGTTCGTCGAAAGACGCTCGCTATACTCTTTTAATAGGTTGTCCATTCCGTCCTGACCTTGGAGATTTATGACAACCGTAAGGATGGCATGCCTTGAGTTTGCCTCAGCGAAGTCTTTCCGCAGCGTTGTAAAGCCGGATTATCCGACGTCCCGCGCGGCGTAAACGGCCCTGGCGATCGCCCTGGCGAGGCAATCGGCGGCGGCGGAGCCTATACGGGCGAGGGTCATAGGCCGAACCGCTCCCTCCTCCGCTGCAGCGATTTTCGCGGCGCCCGTGGCGAGGGCGAAGGCGACATCGCCGTCAAAGGGCGCATGGGCGGGCCGGACGGCGCGGGCGATCCCGTCCTGGGCCATCATGGCGAGGCGTTGGCATTCGGCGGTCGTGAGATCCGCGGACGTTGCGACGACCGCCAGCGTGGTGTTGGCGCCGGCCTTGATGCGGCCCCCGGCGCTGAGGCGGGAGAGGTCCGGAAACGGATCGCTGAGGTCGAAGTCATCCGCAGGCCGATGGCCGCCGAACTCCCCGTCGATTTCATAGGGCCAGGCGTAAAACGTCTCTCCGTCCGGCAGCAGGGCCGATCCGACGCAATTCGCCGCGGCGAGCGCGCCGACAATAAGACCGTCGCCGAGATCAAGGGAGACCGAGCCGATCCCCCCCTTCACAAGGCCCGCCATCGCGCCCCGCCCCGCCCCGACGGAGCCGAGGGCGAACTCGCGGGCGGCCGCGTCCACCGCCTTTACCCCAAGACCGCGATAGGGCGGCGCGTCGCCCCAGTTTTTGTCCCCGGGATTGGCGAGATCGTGGAGCACCGCCGCCGGCACGATAGGGATCGTCGGACCGCTGTCGACGATTTTGAGGCCCTTGCCCTTCAGGGACAGCGCGGATGTCGCGCCGTCCGCCGCACCGAGGCCGAAGACGGAGCCGCCGGACAAGACAACGGCGTCGGCCCGGCCGACAAGGTTCTCCGGCGACAGAACATGGGTCTCCCGGGTGCCCGGCCCGCCGCCGCGCACGTCCGCCGCCGCCGGATAGGAAGCGTCGCAGACCAGCGCGGTGACGCCGGTCCCCGCCTTTTCGTCCGTGGCGTGACCGACGGAAAGGCCCGGCACGTCGGTGATGAGGTTAAGAGGGCCCGGTTTCGGCATTAAACAACGCGTCCTTTAAATGCAGCGCCCGCCGTCGACTTCGAGGGCGACGCCGGTGATCATAGCCGCTTCGTCGGAGCAAAGAAACGCCGCCGCCGCGCCCATATCCTCCGGCGTTGAAAACCGGCCGAGGGGGATGGTGGCGAGAAACTTCGCCCGCACCTCCGGCGTGTCCTCCCCCATGAAGGTTTTGAGCAGCGGGGTCTCCCCGGCGACGGGGTTGATGGCGTTCGCCCGCACGCCGAAGGGGGCGAGCTCCGCCGCCATGGCCTTCGTGGCGGTGATCATCCATCCCTTGGAGGCGTTGTACCAAGCGAGATTGGGCCGGGGGCTGACCCCGCCCGTGGAGGCGACGTTCAAGATCGCGCCGCGCCGCGCCTTTTTCATATGCGGGACGATGTGGCGCGCCATCAGGTAAACGGACTTTCCGTTGACGGCGAAAATCCGGTCGAAGGTCGCCTCGTCCACATCCTCCATCGCCTGGGGCGGATGACCGACGCCGGCGTTGTTGACGAGAATATCAATTTCCCCGAACGCTTCGCGCGCCGCGGCGGCCATCGCAGCGACACTGGCTCCGTCGGCGACATCGACGGCGCAGGACGCAACGCCGAGGTCCGACGCCAAAGCCGCCGCCGCGTCCTTGTTGATGTCGGCGACCATCACCCGGGCGCCTTCCTTAACAAAGGTTCGGACAATGCCCGCGCCGAAGCCCGAAGCGCCGCCGGTGACGATGGCCGTTTTACCGTCAAGACGCATGGCTTTCCTCCTTATCCATGGTGCGCGGCGACGGTTTTTAAGGTGGAGAAGCCGTAGAGCGCCTCAAACCCTTTCTCCCGGCCGTGGCCGGACCGCTTCACCCCGCCGAAGGGCAGCTCCACCCCGCCGCCGGCGCCGTAATTGTTGAGAAACACCTGCCCTGTACGGATGGCTTTGGCGAGGCGCATTTGCCGTCCGCCGTCCCGGGTCCATACGCCCGCCACAAGGCCGTAATCCGTGCCGTTGGCGATGTCGACGGCCTCGCGCTCCGTTTGGAAGGGGATCACGACCTGGACAGGGCCGAAGATTTCATCCTGAGCGAGGCTGTGGGCGGGATCGACCCCGGCGAACAGGGTCGGGCGCACGTAATGGCCGCCGGCGGGTGCGGCGGCGTCAATAACGCCCTCTGCGGCGACGTGAAGGCCGTCGGCCCGGCCCTTCGCCAAAAAGCCCTCGACAATCTCCTTTTGCCGGGCGGAGATCAGCGGTCCGACGTCCCGGTCATCAGGCGCAGGCCCCACGACAAGGCCGCGATATCGTGCAGCGAGCTTGTCCAGAACCGCATCGTATACGCCCCGTTGCACCAACAGGCGCGAGGCGGCGGAGCAGGTTTGTCCGGCGTTCTGGACGCCGGCGTTCACAAGGAACGGCAGGGCCGCCTCGATATCGGCGTCGTCGAACACAATTTGCGGGCTTTTGCCCCCAAGCTCCAGCGCCACGGGAACGACGTTCTGCGCCGCCGCCGCCTGCACCAGCGCGCCGATGGCGAGGGAGCCCGTGAAGGAGATATGCGCAACGCCCGGATGGGCGGCCAAGGCCGCCCCCGCCGCCTCCCCAAGGCCTGTGACCACGTTGAGCGCCCCGGCGGGCAGCCCCGCCGCTTCGGCCAGCCGGGCGAACATGAGCGCCGTCAGGCACGCCTCTTCGGCGGGTTTCAAGACAACCGCATTGCCCATGGCGAGGGCCGCCCCGACGGAGCGGCCGATAATCTGCATGGGATAGTTCCAGGGAATGATGTGCCCGGTGACGCCGTGCGGCTCCCGCAGGGTGTAGACCGTATAACCGTCCTGGTAGGGAATGGTCTCCCCGTGCACCTTGTCCGCCGCGCCGCCGTAAAACGCGCAATAGCGGGCGAGCGCCCTCGCGTCGGCGTAGGCCTGCTTCAAGGGCTTGCCCACATCCTCCGCCTCCAGCCGGGCGAGGCGGTCGATATTGTCCTCAACCACCCCCGAAAGACGCATGAGCGCAGCGCCCCGCTCCGCCGCTGTCGTGCGGCCCCAATCGCCGTTGAGCGCCGCATCTGCGGCATTAACGGCGGCGTCGATATCGGCCGCCGTCCCGCCGCCGATACGGCCGATGACCTCTCCGGTCGACGGGTTTTCCAGGGGCAAGGCTTCGCCCGACGCGGCGCGCCAGACGCCGCCGATGAAAATCTGTTCGGTGTTGAAATCAATCGGCATGGGCGCTCCGTTCTGCGCGCCTGGCGAGGGCGGCGCCAAGGTCCGGCGTCGCGGCGAGCAGGGACGCCGTGTAAGGATGAGCCGGCGCGGCGAACACCGTTTCGGTCGCCCCCTCCTCCACGATGCGGCCGTCTTTCATGACGGCGATGCGGTCGGCCACAGCCCGCACGACCTTGAGGTCATGGGAGATGAAAAGATACGCAATCCCCAAACGCGCGCCAAGGTCGGCGAGCAAATCCAGAATATGCGCCCGCACCCTGACGTCGAGGGCCGAGACCGCCTCGTCCAGTACGACGACGTCGGGCCGCACGATGAGGGCGCGCGCGATGGCGATGCGCTGGCGTTGGCCGCCGGAAAAGGCGTGGGGGAATTTCGCCGCATCGCCGGGCGCGAGCCCGACGCTTTCCAGAGCGGCGGCGACTTTTTTCTCCGTTTCGGCTTTGTCGGGCGGCGCATCCAGAAGGTGCAGCGGCTCCGCCACGATGCGGCCCACGGCATGCCGGGGGTTGAAAGCGCCGTAGGGGTCCTGGAACACCACCTGAATGCGCCGGCGCAGGGCGCGAACATCTGCCGGCTTGCGGTTGGAGAAGACCTCGCCGCCGAGGCACACCTCGCCCCCCTGCACCGCTTCAAGGCCCATCAGCGCCCGGGCGAGGGTCGATTTTCCGCATCCGGACTCCCCCACAAGGCCCAGGGTCTCCCCGGGGCGCAGGACAAGGCTGACATTGTCGTTGGCGCGTATGGAAACGGGTTTTGCAAATAGGTGCGGCCGCGGCCCGACGTAGTCCCGCACGACGCTTTTCGCCTCCAGCACCGGCGCGGCGGTCGCCTCGGTGGGGCGCGGGGCGCGCGGGGCCAGGGTCGAGGCGGCCTTCAGCGCTTTTGTGTAAGGGTGTGACGCCGCGGCGAACAGGGACGCCGTTGGTCCGGCCTCGACGATTTCCCCGTCCTTCATGACGGCGACCCGGTCCGCCATTTCAGCAATAACGGCGAGGTCGTGGGTGATGAACAACAGCGCCGTTCCATCCTCGGCGCTGAGACGGCGCAAGAGCTTTAAAATCTCCGCCTGGGTCGTCACGTCGAGGGCGGTGGTGGGCTCGTCGGCGATGAGGACATCGGGCCTTAAGGCCGTCGCCATGGCGATGACGACCCGCTGGCGCTGGCCGCCGGACAGCTCATGGGGATAACGGTCGAGGGGGAAGCGGCCCGCCGGCAGCTCAGCCCGCTCCAGGGCGCCCCGGGCGAAGTTCAGAGCCTCGCCCTTGCCGACATTCTGGTGGGTGCGGAACAGCTCCGCCACCTGGGCGCCGATGGTCTCTACGGGGTTTAAGGCCGTCATCGGCTCCTGAAACGCCATGGCGATGCGCCGGCCCCTGAGGGCGCGCACGCCGGGCGCGCGCATCGTAAGGACGTCTTCGCCGTCGAACCGAACCGCGCCTTCGACCGCCGCGCTTTCTGGCGCGAGGCGCATCAGCGACAGCGCCGTCATGGATTTGCCGGAGCCGGACTCCCCCACAAGGCCCAAAGTTTCCCCGGCTTCAAGGTCAAAGGACACGTCCTTCAAAATCCGCGCATCGCCGATCGACAGGGACAGGTTTTCCACGCTGAGCAAGGTCATCGCCGCCCCGCCAGTTTCGGGTCGAGGGCGTCGCGCAAACCGTCCCCCAACAGATTAAGGCCGAGCACGGCGAGGAAAATCGCAAGCCCCGGAAACAGCGCCAGCCATGGAGCGAAGGCGATCATGGTCTGGCTCTCGGCCAGCATCCGTCCCCAGCTCGCCGCCGGCGGTTGCGCGCCGAGGCCGACATAGGAGAGCCCCGCCTCAGCAATGACGCCGAGGGAGAACTGGATCGTCGCCTGGACAATGACGATGTTGGCGATGTTCGGCAGAATGTGCTCCAGGGAGATGCGGAACGCCCCCTTCCCCGCGACCCGGGCGGCCAGGACATACTCCCGGGTCCACAGAGCCCTCGCCGCGCCCCGGGTCACCCGGGCGAAGACGGGGATGTTGAACACCCCGATGGCGATGACGGCGTTCGCCGCCCCGGGACCGAGCACCGCCGTCAGCAAAATCGCGAGAATCAGCGCCGGAAAGGCGAAGATGAAATCGGACAGGCGCATCGCAGCCTCGTCCGCAAAGCCGCCCCGCGCGGCCGCGAACAGCCCCATTGGGACGCCGACGGCAAGGCCCATGCCGACGGCCAGCACCGCCACGGCGATGGAGCCCCGCGCCCCGGCCATCACCATGGACAGAACGTCCCGCCCCAGATGATCCGTTCCCATCCAATGGGCGAAGGACGGCGGCCGCAGCCTGTTCGCGATGTCGAAATTGACAATGTCGTAGGGCGTCCAAACAAAGGAGAGCAGCGCCATGGCGATGAAGCCGGCCGTGATTACAGCGCCCGCGCAAAGGCCCAGGGGCGCGGCCTGCGTCCGGCGCAGCAGGGCCCTCGCCCCGGTCACGCCGTGCGTCCTTTGCGAAGGCGCGGGTCCGCAAGGCCGTAGGCGATATCGACCAGGAACGCCGCCAACACCACGGCGAACACAAGGACCATGACGACGCTCTGGACGACGATGAGGTCGCGCTGCAACACCGCCTGAAAGACGAGACGGCCGAGCCCCGGCAGGTAAAATACGTTCTCTATAATGACGGCCCCGGCCAGCAGGAAGGCGAATTGCAGCCCCAGAATGGTGAGCACGGGGATCAGCGCGTTTTTCAGGGCGTGGCGGGCGATCACGGCGCCTTCGCTGAGGCCCTTGGCGCGGGCTGTGCGGATATAATCCTCCCCCAGGGTCTCCAGAACGGCGGACCGCGTGACGCGGGTGAGGATCGCCGCCTGGGGCGCAGCGAGAGCGACGGCGGGCAAAAACAACGCCTTCAGCGCCGGAAGAATCCCGGCGTCCCACCCGGGAAATCCGCCGGCGGAGAACCAACGCAAGCCGGTCGCAAACACCATCACCAGCAAAATGGCGAGCCAGAAGTTCGGAACGGCGAGCCCCGCCTGGCTCGCCCCCAGGATCGCCGCATCGGCCCCGCGGCCGCGCCGGGCCGCGGCGAACGCGCCGGCGGGAATGGCGATGACGACGGACAGGATCAACGCCATGACGGCGAGCGGCAGGGAGACCTGCAGCCGCTCCGCCAGAAGGTCGGCCACCGGCGTGCGGTAGGTGTAGCTGGTCCCGAAATCCCCCGTGAAAAGCCCCCCCGCCCAGGCGGCGTATCGCTGCACGGCCGGCGCGTCGAGGCCAAGTTCGGCTTTCAACGCCGCCACCGCGTCCGGCGTGGCGTTCAGCCCCATCATGAATGTCGCGGGATCGCCGGGGGCGATTTCGGTCAGGAGGAAAATCACGACGCTCGCCGCCGCCAGCGTCGCGGCGAAGGCGACAAGACGCTGCGCCAGATACGTCGCGCCACCGCGCCGCACAAGGACATATGCGCCGTAAACGAGGCCGCCGAGGCACAAGACCCACAACACCGCGCCCCAGGACCCGGCGCGCCGGCTGGCCTCCGCGGCGCCGCCGCCTTTCAGGCGGGCGGCGGTGAAATCGTTCGCCTGGAGCGGCGCGTTCGTCCACACGCCGGAGACGCGGGTCGACCACACCGCCGTTTTCGGCCCCTGGGCGAGGAAGACGTTGACGGCGTCCACGGCGATTTTCTCCTGGGCGCGTTTCAACAGCCGGTCCCGCCCCGCCGCATCCCGGGTTTCGGACAGCTCCGCGATCAGCGCGTTAAATTCTTCATCCGCATATTGAAAGTAATACCCGTCCCTGGCGTAGATATCGATGTCGAGGGGTTCGGTATGGGCGACGATGGTGAGGTCGTAGTTTTTGTTGGTGAAAACCTGATCGAGCCACTGCGCCCATTCCAGATTTTCAATCGTCACGTCGACGCCGACGGCGCGCAGTTGGGCGGCGATGATCTCCCCGCTGCGCCTGGCGTAGCTGGGCGGCGGCAGTTTCAGGGTCGCTGTCACGCCGCCCTCCTGCCCGGCCTCGGCGAGCAGGGCCCGCGCCCGGTCCGGATCGTGGGGGTAAAGCCCGGTCAGATCCGTGTAGGACGGATGGTGCGGGGGAAAGTGGGAGCCGATGGGCGCGCCGTAGCCGAACAGGGCGCCGTCGATCACCGCCTGTTTGTCGATAGCGTGGGACAGCGCCCGGCGCACGCGCACATCGTTAAAGGGCGGCGCCTTGTTGTTGACGGCGAGGATCATTTCCCCCTCGCCCGCGCCGGTTACGAGGTTGAAACGCGCATCGGCGTCGAACTGCGCCAGGTTTTCCGGGGCGGGATAATTGGGAAACCCGTCGACGTCCCCGGCCATCAGCGCGGCGAAGGCCGCCGTCGGGTCGGAGATGAATTTAAACGTGACGCCGTCGAGGGGCGCCGCGTCGCCCCAATACCCGTCATAGCGCCTGAGCTCCACCGCATCGCCCTTGCGCCAGCGGGAAAACCGGAACGGTCCTGTCCCCACGGGCGCCGTGGCGTTTGTCCCGGCGCTTTCCGGCGCGACGATGACGGCGTCGCCCCAGGCCAGATGCGTGAGAAACGCGCCCACAGGACGGCTGAGACGCACCTCGACCGTATAGGGATCGAGAGCTGTGACGCTTTCAATGGGTTCGAACAGGGCCTTTTGAGCGTTGAGGGAGCCTTCCGCCCTGGCCCGCGTTAAGGAAAACACGACGTCATCGGCGTCAAACGCCGTTCCGTCATGGAACGTTGCATTTTTGCGGAGGTGAAACGTGTAGCGCCGGCCGTCTTCGGACACGTCCCACCGTTCGGCGAGGCCTGGCCGCACCGCGCCGTCGGGGCCGATGCGGGCGAGCCCTTCAAAGACGTTGGCGTAGACGATTTCATCGATGGCCGCCGCCGCGCCCGCCGTGGGGTCGAGGCCCGGCGGTTCCAGCTGGACGCCGACGGTGAGGACGCCGCCGTTGGATTGGGCGTTAGCTAAAGCGAGCGTGTGAAGGAACAACGCACAAGTAACAAAAAGTACTTGTAAAGATACGCTAAGGGTTCGGCGAACCGTTGCAACACAGCGTGATGATGTTCCCTCTCCCCATCGGGGAGAGGGATAGGGTGAGGGGGAAGGGATTCCGGCGGTTGTCACAAGCATCCCTTCCCCCTCACCCGAAAGCGCTGACGCGCTTTCGACCTCTCCCCGAAGGGGAGAGGTGCCGCATCGCGGACGCCGACGGCTTCCCCGCTCCTCACGCCGCGCCCGTCAGCAGCGCATGGGCGGCCGCCGCCATGACCTTGGCCGAGGCGACCATGTCGTCGATGACGATATACTCGTCCGGCTGGTGGGCGAGGTCCAGAATGCCCGGTCCGTAGGCGATGCAGTCCTTCAGCTTGCCGATGCGGTCGATGTGCTTCTGGTCGTACGTGCCCGGAGAACACACCAGTTCCGCCTGACGGCCGAGCACCTGCGCCACCGCCGCCTCCGTCGCCCGCACCACGGGCGCCGTGCGGTCCGTGCGGCTGGGGCGCACTTCGAACAAATCGCGCATGTCGTAGCGAAAGTTCGGCCGCTCCGCCGCCAGGCGGTCGAGCACGGCCCGCACCTCTCCCTTGACGTCGTCGAGGTCCTCTTCGATGAGGAACCGCCGGTCGATCACCATGCGGCAGGAATCCGGCACGCACGGCGACGGCAGGCCGTCCTCGGTCTCCGCCTGTCCGCCGTGGACGGAATTGATGTTCATGGTCGAGCTTTTGGCGCCCTCCGGAACCACGGGCATATCCGTCTTCCGCGCGGCGAAGGCGGGATAAAGCTCCGCCTCGAACGCGGCGAGCGCCGCGCCCATATGGCGCACGGCGCAATCGCCGAGGAACGGCATGGAGCCGTGGGCGATCCGGCCATGGGTTTCGATCTCCGCCCACCAGACGCCCCGGTGGCCGACGCAGACACGGTCGACGTTCAAGGGCTCGGGAATAATGACATGGTCCACCCGCGGCTTTGAAAACCATCCGCGTTCGGCAAGATAGGCGACACCGCCATAGCCGCCGGATTCCTCGTCCGCCGTGCCGGAGACCTCGAGGGCGCCCGGATAGTTCGGAAACGCGTCGATCAACGCTTCGACAGCGACGACGGAGGCGGCGAGACCGCCTTTCATGTCGCACGCGCCGCGACCATAGACCTTGCCGTCTTTAACAAGGCCGTCGAAGGGGGGGACCGTCCACCCCTCCCCGGTTTCGACGACGTCCATATGGCTGTTGAAATGAACGCACGGGCCGGGGCCCGCGCCCTCCCGCCGGGCGATGACGTTAATGCGGGGATAACGGTCGCAATCCCCCGGCGCCCCCTCGGCCCGCACATATTCCACCTGGAAACCGCGCCGGGCGAGCCGGCCCCCAAGATACTCCGCGCAAGGTCCGTAGGCGTCCCCCGGCGGATTGATGGTCGGGAACCGGATCAGGTCCCGGGTCAGCGCCGTCACGTCGTCCCGCCGATCGTCGATCAAGCGCCAAGCGGCGGCGACAACGTCTTGCGCCATCGGCGAAGAGCCTTTCCGTCAGGTGATCGCCGCCGCCACGCTTGGTGGGCGGGCGGCGGCTTTGCCCATATGATAGCGCCCTAGTACTTCACGCTCAACCGCACGCCGTAGGTGCGCGGCAAGCCGGGCGCGGCGACGTCTATACCTTGCCGAATACCGCCAGCATCAGGAGACTCTGTGAAAAAGTTTCGAACCTCGTCGTACTCCTCATCCAGAATATTACGTCCCCAGATAGCCGCCTCCCAACGACCGCTCTCGGCTCCAAAGGCGATCTGTCCGTTTACGAGCCACTAATCCTCGACAGCATAAGCCGCCCCCAGAAGAGGCGGCGTTGTCTCGTCGCGGTAGGAATAGTCCAGCAAGCCGCTCCAGTAGAACCCACCGTCAACAGGCGCTGTGTAGGATATGGAGCCCTGATACGTAATCTCCGGAAAGCCCAAGCTTTGG
>JBCDBL010000052.1:0-27096 GCA_039183635.1 Pseudomonadota bacterium | reverse complement strand
GAAATGGTGATGCCGGGCGACAATGTGAACATGAACGTCGAGCTCATCGTTCCGATCGCCATGGAAGAAAAACTCCGCTTCGCCATCCGCGAAGGCGGCCGCACCGTCGGCGCCGGCGTCGTGTCGAAGATTGTGGAGTAAAAGGCTTTAAGATTTGGGCGGGCCCGCCTTATGAGGTTGCGGCCCGTCTTCTTGTTTGAACCGGAAGCGTTTTTGAGAGGACGCGATGCAACAACAAAATATTCGCATACGCTTGAAAGCGTTCGATCACCGCGTTCTGGATACGTCCACGCTGGAGATTGTGAACACGGCGAAACGTACTGGCGCGAAAGTGCGCGGCCCTATTCCGCTGCCGACACGCCTTGAAAAGTTCACGGTTTTGCGCTCGCCGCATGTGAACAAAAAAAGCCGCGAACAATTTGAAATTCGCACTCACAAGCGTTTGCTCGACATTGTTGATCCTACGCCGCAAACCGTTGACGCCCTGATGAAGCTGGACTTGTCCGCTGGCGTTGACGTCGAAATTAAACTTTAAAGAGAGGCTCCCATGCGCACGGGCGTCATTGCAAAAAAACTGGGCATGACCCGCGTCTTTACCGAAGACGGCAACCATATTCCGGTGACGGTGCTTCACCTCGACGGATGCCAGGTCGTCTCCCAAAAAACGGCGGAGACGAATGGCTATGTGGCGTTGCAGCTTGGCGCCGGGACGGCGAAGGTGAAACGTACGCCAAAAGCGATGCGGGGGCATTTCGCCAAGGCCAATGTGGAGCCCAAGCGCAAGCTTGCTGAGTTCCGGGTGTCCGATGACAATCTCATCGAAGTGGGTGCGGAAATGACCGCCGACCATTTCATTGCCGGCCAAAAAGTCGATGTGACGGGCACGTCCATCGGTAAAGGCTTCGCTGGGGCCATGAAGCGCCACAATTTCGGAGGCTTGCGCGCCTCTCACGGTGTCTCCATCTCGCATCGCTCTCATGGCTCCACAGGTCAGTGTCAGGAGCCAGGCAAGGTCTTCAAAGGCAAGAAGATGGCCGGCCATATGGGTGACGTACGCGTGACGACTCAGAACCTTGAGGTTGTGAAGACTGATGCAGAGCGTGGTCTTGTCTTGGTGAAAGGCGCTGTGCCTGGTTCCAAAGAAGGCTGGGTGTTGTTGCGCGATGCCGTAAAGCGGCCATTGCCGGGTGATGCTCCAACGCCAGGTGCTTTCCGCGCGCCGGGTGCTGAAGATGAAAAGCCTGCTGAAGAAGCTGCGCCGGAAGCTGCCGATGAAGCTACGGCGGCGGAAGAAACAGCCGCAGCGGAAGACAAGCCCGCGAAAGAGGGAGACGAATAGGCCATGAAACTTGACGTCGTAACCCTTGACGCCGGCAAAGCGGGCTCTGTCGATCTCGCCGATGAGGTCTTCGGTTTGGAGCCCCGCCGCGACATCTTACACCGTATGGTGACGTACCAGTTGGCCAAGCGTCAGCAGGGCACTCACAAAGCCAAAGAGCGCAATGAGATCGCCGGCTCTTCAAAGAAAATCGTGCGCCAGAAAGGCTCCGGCGGCGCCCGCCACGGCAACAAAAAAGCGCCATTGTTCCGCGGCGGCGGCAAGGCCCACGGACCGCGTCCGCGCAGCCATGCGATCGATCTGCCGAAGAAGGTGCGCCGCTTGGCGCTGAAGCATGCTTTGTCCGCTAAGGCCGGCGCGTCGGAGTTGATCGTACTTGATGCTGCGAATCTGTCCGAGCCGAAAACCAAGGGGCTTGTGTCTTCTTTCGCCAAGCTCAACTTGACGAATGCGCTTATTATCGACGGGCCTGAGCTTGACAACAATTTCCGTCTGGCCGCCCGGAACATTCCGAACATTGATGTTCTGCCGCTCGCGGGCGCCAACGTTTACGATATTCTGCGCCGGGATAAATTGGTTCTCACCAAAGCCGCCGCCGCTGCGCTGGAGGAGCGCCTCAAATGAGCAAGGAAGTTCATTACAACACGATCGTCTCTCCGGTGATTACTGAGAAATCGACGATTGCGTCTGAAAACAATCAGGTTGTGTTCAAGGTGCCCCTTGATGCAACGAAGCCGCAAATTTCCGAAGCGGTTGAGGCGCTGTTCAACGTCAAGGTTAAGGCGGTGAACACGCTCAGAAACAAAGGCAAGGTGAAGCGCTTCCGCGGCCATCTCGGCAAGCGGAGCGATTCGAAAAAGGCGATCGTTACGCTCGAGGAAGGTCATTCCATCGACGTGACGACTGGCCTCTAACCATTACGTGCGGATAGATTAGCAATGGCTTTGAAGACATATAAACCGACATCGCCCGGCCGCCGCACCTTGGTGCTGGTGGACCGCAGCGATCTGCACGCCGGACGCCCGGTGAAGAAGCTGACGGAGGGCCTCACCTCCAAGGGCGGGCGCAACAATGTCGGCCGCATCACGGCGCGCCGTCAGGGCGGGGGCGCCAAGCGCCTTTACCGCGTCATTGATTTCAAGCGTCGTAAGTTTGATGTCTCTGCAACGGTTGAGCGTTTGGAATATGACCCGAACCGCACGGCTTTCATCGCGCTTTTGAAGTATGAAGACGGCGAGCAAGCTTACATTTTGGCGCCCCAGCGTTTGGCGGTTGGCGACAAGGTGGTTGCAGGGGAGCGCGTTGACGTGAAGCCCGGCAACGCCATGCCGTTGAAGAATATTCCTGTGGGAACAATCATTCACAACATCGAATTGAAGCCGGCCAAAGGCGGTCAGATCGCCCGCTCCGCCGGTGCGTATGCGCAGCTTGTCGGGCGCGATGGCGCGTACGCCCTTATTCGGTTGCAATCCGGCGAACAGCGTATGGTCCTCGGCGCCTGCATGGCGACGGTTGGGGCTGTGTCGAACCCTGATCATGGCAACGTTAAATACGGTAAAGCCGGCCGTGTGCGCCACAAAGGCAAGCGCCCGTCTGTGCGCGGTGTTGCGATGAACCCGATTGATCATCCCCATGGCGGCGGCGAAGGCCGCACCTCCGGCGGTCGTCACCCAGTGACGCCCTGGGGCAAACCCACAAAGGGCAAGAAGACCCGCAACAATAAGTCGACGGATCGTCTTATCGTTCGGTCCCGGCACGCC
The DNA here is from genome assembly GCA_039183635.1 of Pseudomonadota bacterium. Classification (GTDB taxonomy): domain Bacteria; phylum Pseudomonadota; class Alphaproteobacteria; order Caulobacterales; family Parvularculaceae; genus JBCDBL01. Next base: position 23,997 of record JBCDBL010000052.1, on the reverse strand, counting down.
CGCAAAAAAGGCCGGTAGGAGAAACAGATATGTCCCGTTCCGTTTGGAAAGGTCCGTTTGTCGACGGATATATTTTAAAGAAGGCCGAAGAGGCGCAAAGCGCGGCGCGCAAGTCCGTGATCAAGACGTGGTCGCGCCGCTCCACCATCTTGCCGCAGTTCGTGGGCCTCACGTTCGGCGTCTACAACGGCCAGAAATTCGTGCCCGTTCTCGTCACAGAGGACATGGTGGGACACAAGCTCGGTGAATTTTCGCCGACCCGCACTTATTATGGTCACGGCGCTGATAAAAAGGCGAAGAGGAAGTAACGATGGGACAGGCGAAAAACGAGCGCCGCGTCGGCGAAACCGAAGCCATGGCCAAGGCGCGCATGCTGCGGACTTCACCGCAGAAGTTGAACCTTGTCGCGCAATCCATTCGCGGTCTGAAGGTGGAAAAAGCGTTGGCGGAGCTTCAGTTCTCCAAAAAACGCATCGCCCACGATGTGAAGAAGGTTTTGGAAAGCGCCATCGCAAATGCGGAAAACAACCACGATTTGGACATCGACGCCTTGGTTGTCGATAAAGCGTTCGTCGGCAAAGGCCTGGTCATGAAGCGGTTCCGCCCCCGGGCCCGTGGGCGCGTCGGCCGTATCAAGAAACCGTTTTCGGAGATCACTATCGTTGTGAGAGAAGTAGAGGAGGCCGCCTAATGGGTCAGAAAGTCAACCCGATCGGCCTGAGGCTCGGCATCAACAAGACCTGGGATTCCCGCTGGTACGCCGACGGTGATGAGTATGCAGATCTTCTCCATGAAGACATTCGCATGCGCGAGTATCTCCTGGACCGTTTGAAGCAGGCCGGTGTTTCGAAAGTCATCATTGAGCGTCCGCACAAAAAATGTCGGATCACGATTTATTCGGCCCGTCCAGGCGTTGTGATTGGTAAAAAAGGCGCGGACATTGAAAAGCTGCGCCGAGACATGACGCGGTTCACGACCTCCGATGTTGCGGTGAACCTCGTTGAAATTCGCAAGCCCGAGGTCGATGCGACCTTGGTGGCGGAAAACATCGCCCAGCAGTTGGAGCGCCGGGTGGCGTTCCGCCGGGCCATGAAACGGTCGATGCAAACGGCTTTGCGCATGGGCGCCGGCGGCATACGAATCAATTGCTCCGGCCGTCTTGGCGGCGCTGAGATCGCCCGCATGGAATGGTATCGCGAAGGTCGTGTGCCGCTTCACACGCTCCGCGCCGACATTGACTACGGCGTCGCCACGGCGCGCACCACTTATGGGGCGATCGGCGTCAAGGTCTGGATCTTCAAGGGCGAGATTTTGGAGCACGATCCCATGGGGTCTGAAAAACGCCTGATCGACGCCCAAACCAGCGGCGGAGGCGGCGGCGGACGTCGTGACCGCGACCGTGCGGCGTAATTGAATATTTGAGACAGGTTAAAGGCATAAGCCATGTTGCAACCGAAACGGACAAAGTTCCGCAAACAGCATAAAGGCCGGATCAAGGGCGTCGCCAAAGGCGGCTCTGATTTGAACTTCGGCTCCTTCGGCCTCAAAGCCTTAGAGCCGGAGCGGGTTACGTCGCGCCAGATCGAGGCGACGCGCCGCGCCATCACGCGCCATATGAAACGGGCCGGTCGTGTTTGGATTCGCATTTTTCCGGACGTTCCGGTGACGAACAAGCCGACCGAAGTGCGGATGGGTAAAGGCAAGGGCTCCGTCGAGTACTGGGCCGCCAAGGTGAAGCCTGGGCGGATCATGTTTGAGATCGACGGCGTCCCCGAAGATATAGCCCGCCAGGCGTTGGCCCTTGGCGCGGCGAAACTGCCGATTAAGACGCGCATCGTTAAGCGCATCACGGATGAAGGTTAGGGGGACGGACAGATGAAATCGGGCGAAGTGCGCGACATGACCGTCGATCAACTGGGGGATAAGCTTCTCCAGTTGAAGAAAGAGCAGTTCAATCTGCGGTTCCAGCAGGCTTCCGGTCAACTGGAGAACACGGCGCGAGTGCGTCAGGTGCGCCGCGACATTGCGCGGGTAAAGACGGTTTTGCGCGAAAAGTCCGCGCAAGATGCGTCCTAGAACGCGGGATTTAAGGAGACCAAGATGCCGAAACGCGTCATGCAGGGCGATGTGGTGAGCGACAAGGGCGATAAGACCGTTGTTGTTCGTGTGGAGCGGATTACGAAGCACCCGGTTTTGAAAAAGACCATGCGGCGCTCTAAGAAGTTCCACGCCCATGACCCTGAGAATAAATACAAGGTGGGGGACCTGGTGGTGATCCAGGAGTGTCCGCCGATTTCCAAGCTGAAATGCTGGGAAGTCGTCGGCATGGGCAGCCGCGGCTGAGGTTATAGTTTTTCGTTGCGTTAAAAGGCGATTACGCGAAGACGCATGAGGTTTAAGGAGAGCGCGACATGATCCAGATGCAGACCAATTTGGACGTTGCGGACAATTCCGGCGCAAAACGCGTTCAGTGCATTAAGGTGCTGGGCGGGGCCAAGCGCAAATATGCTTCCGTCGGCGACATCATCGTCGTATCGGTGAAGGAAGCTATTCCGCGCGGCCGCGTGAAAAAAGGCCAGGTGATGAAGGCGGTCGTCGTACGGACGGCGAAAGACATCAAGCGCCGGGACGGCAGCGTTATTCGGTTCGACCGGAACGCAGCGGTTCTCATCAACAACAACAAAGAGCCGATCGGCACGCGGATCTTCGGCCCTGTCACACGGGAGCTGAGGGCGGCGAACCACATGAAGATCGTGTCCCTGGCTCCGGAGGTTCTCTAAGCGATGGCTGCGAAGATTAAAAAAGGCGACACCGTCATTGTGACGGCGGGCCGTGACAAGGGGGCCGAGGGCGAGGTGACGAAAGTCATTCCGGCTGAGAACCGTATTGTCGTTGGAGGCGTCAATTTGGTGAAGCGGCACACGCGCCCGACCCAGACCAGCGGCGGCGGAATCGTGTCGAAGGAAGCGCCGTTGCATGTATCCAACGTCGCTCTGAAAGACCCGAAGACGGGCGAGCCGACACGCGTCGGATTTAAAATCCAGGAAGACGGAACGAAAGTGCGCGTCGCCAAACGTTCCGGCGAGGTGATCGATGGCTGAAACAGACTATAAAGCGCGCCTGCGCGCGCAGTATGCAGACGTTATTCGCGATAAAATGCGCGAGACGTTTAACTACAGCAATCCCATGCAGATCCCGAAGATTGAAAAAGTCGTGATCAATATGGGTGTTGGCGAGGCGGTCAACGACAAGAAAAAAGTCGATTCGGCCTATGCGGACCTTGAGAAGATCGCCGGGCAAAAGCCCGTCGTGACGCGGGCGAAGAAATCAATCGCCACATTTAAGTTGCGCGACGGCATGCCTGTCGGCGTCAAGGTGACGCTCCGTAAGGATCGCATGTATGAGTTTATCGATCGCCTTGTGAACATTGCTTTGCCGCGTGTTCGGGACTTCCGCGGCCTTAACGGCAAAAGCTTTGACGGGCGCGGCAACTACGCCATGGGCTTGAAAGAGCACATTGTGTTTCCGGAGATCGATTACGACAAAGTGGACGTTATTCGCGGCATGGACATTATCGTGTGCACGAGCGCGAAGACGAACGAAGAGGCGAAAGCCCTTTTGAAAGAGTTTAATTTCCCGTTCCGGAACTAGGGCGGGTAAAGAGTTTTTGAAGAAAAGCTAAGTCCTTGCCGGATACTGGCTTTAACTGGAGGCGACATGGCCAAGAAAAGCATGGTTCAGCGCGACGAGAAGCGCAAACGCATGTCCAAGAAGTTCGCATCGAAGCGGGCGCGCTTGAAAGAGATTATCATGGACCAGGACAAACCGGCCGATGAGCGGTTTGCGGCGTCCTTGAAGCTTGCGCAGTTGCCGCGCAACGCCAGCCCCACGCGCCAGCGCAACCGCTGCGCTGTAACGGGCCGTCCGCGCGGGTTCTACCGCAAACTGAAAATGTCGCGCATCGCACTGCGCGAGCTTGGCAGCCAGGGCAAGATCCCTGGTCTTGTGAAGTCGAGCTGGTAACGGAGGGGAGCGAACATTATGACCATTGTCACCGATCCCGTCGGCGATCTGATCACACGCATCCGCAACGCCCAGATGCGCAACCACACGTCCACAAAGGCGCCGGCGTCAAAGCTGCGCGGCTGGGTGCTCGATGTGTTGCAGGACGAGGGCTACATCCGCGGATATTCCCGCATCGAACAAGATGGCGAAAAGCCTTACTTCGAGATTGAGCTGAAATATTTCAACGGCGCGCCGGTCATTCAAAAGATCAACCGTGTCTCGAAGCCCGGTCGCCGGGTCTATTCTTCCGTGAAGGAACTGACGCCTGTTCGCAACGGTCTTGGCATTTCCATCCTGTCGACCCCGAAGGGCGTGATGTCCGATTCGGCGGCGCGTCAGGCGAATGTCGGCGGCGAAATCCTCTGTCAGGTCTATTAAGGGGAGCTGGAGAGAAGAGATGTCACGTATTGGCAAAAAACCGGTTCCTGTGACGAACGGCGTCACCGTCAATGTCGACGGTCAGGCGGTGTCCGCAAAGGGCCCGAAGGGCGAGCTTAAATTCGTCGTCAATGATTTGTGTGCGGTTGAGATGACCGATGACGGCGTCTGCGTACAGCCGCGGGACAAGTCGAAAGAGGCCCGCGCCATGTGGGGCATGAGCCGCACCATGGTCTCGAACATTATCGAAGGCGTCGCTACGGGCTTTAAGAAGAATTTGGAGCTGGTGGGCGTCGGCTACCGGGCGCAGATGAAAGGCAAGACCTTGAACCTCGCTTTGGGCTACAGCCACGACATCAATTTTGAGCCGCCTGAAGGCATCGAGATCAAGGCGCCGAAGCCGACCGAGATCGAGATCACCGGCATCGACAAGCAGAAGGTGGGACAGACGGCGGCCGTCATCCGCGCCTTCCGTCCGCCGGAGCCTTATAAAGGCAAGGGCGTTAAGTATGCGGATGAGTTTATCTTCCGCAAAGAAGGCAAGAAGAAATAGAGGGCGATATGGCGCTGAAAGCACGAGAAAAAGCATCGAAGCGCGCCGGCCGTACGCGGTCTGCGATCGCCAAGAAGTCAAGCGGTCGGCCGCGTTTGTCGGTGTTCCGGTCGTCTAAAAACATCGCCGCTCAGATCATTGACGATCTGAACGGCAAAACCTTGGCGTCGGCTTCCACCTTGGAAAAAGACGTTGCTAAAGATCTGCCGAAGGGAACGGACGTGAATGCGGCCTCCGCCATCGGCAAGCTTGTTGCGGAACGCGCGATCAAAGCCGGCGTTAAAGACGTCGTCTTCGACCGCGGTTCTTACATTTATCATGGCCGGGTGAAAGCTTTGGCCGAGGCGGCGCGCGAAGCCGGCCTTAACTTTTAACGGAGACGGATGATGGCGCGCGAACGCGGACGCGACAGAGATCGCAAAGACAGAGATGATCGCGACAACGAATTTGTCGACAAGCTGGTCCACATCAACCGTGTGGCGAAGGTTGTTAAGGGCGGTAAAAACTTCGGTTTCGCCGCGCTCGTGGTGATCGGCGACCAGAAGGGGCGCGTCGGCTTCGGCAAGGGCAAAGCCCGCGAGGTGCCTGAGGCGATCCGCAAAGCCACCCAGGACGCAAAAGGCCGGATGATCCGTGTGCCTTTGCGCGAAGGCCGTACACTGCACCATGACGCCAATGGCCGTCACGGCGCCGGCAAGGTGACCTTGCGCACAGCGCCTCCAGGCACCGGCATCATCGCCGGCGGCCCGATGCGGGCTGTGTTCGAGACCCTCGGCATCCAGGATATTGTGGCGAAGTCTGTCGGCACGTCGAACCCTTACAATATGGTTCGCGCCACCTTCGATGCGTTGAAAAACCAAACCAGCCCCCGCTCCATTGCTGCAAAACGCGGTAAAAAAGTGAGCGAGATCGTAGCGCGTCGTCAGGAAATGGGCGCGGTCGATGCGGCTGAGCCGGCTGAGGCGTAAGGAGTTTAGGCATGGCGAGCAAAGCGAAAACCGTCACGGTGCGTCAAACAGGCAGCCCCATTCGCCGCCCGAAAGATCAGCTGGCGACGTTGAAAGGTCTCGGTCTCAATAAGATTGGCCGCACCAAGACCTTGGAAGACACACCCTCCGTCCGTGGCATGATCGCCAAAGTGGCGCACATGGTTGAGGTGGTTGAGGAATAAACTTAAGGAACGTCATCCCGGGCGTTACATGAGCATAAAACCGTAGGGTTTGGTTTGCGAATGTTAAACCCGGGATCTGTTTCAAAAAATACTGAGCAAGTGGTGAGTGATCCCGGGTCTAACACTCGCCTCCAAAATCCTCTGGATTTTGGGCTCATGTAACGCCCGGGATGACGGTAAAAAATCAGGCGAGGCGGCCTTAAGGCCGTCGCAAGTCAGGAGACGAAAATGAAATTGAACGAACTGCGCGATAATCCCGGCGCGCGTAAAACAAAAGTCCGCGTCGGTCGCGGCATTGGCTCCGGCAAAGGCAAAACGGCCGGCCGCGGCGTAAAGGGTCAAAAATCCCGTTCCGGTGTTGCGATCAATGGGTATGAAGGCGGTCAAATGCCGCTGTACATGCGTTTGCCGAAGCGCGGCTTTAATAAGCCGAACCGCGCGCGTTATGTTGAACTCAACATTGGCCGTCTACAAAAAGCGATTGACGACAAGAAGCTCGACGCCGGTCAGAAAATCGACGCGGCTGCGCTGATCGCGGCGGGCGTTATTCGCCGCGCCAAAGACGGCGTGCGTCTTCTCGGCGTGGGCGAGCTTAGCGCCAAGGTTGACATTGAAGTCGCCGGCGCCTCCAAAACGGCCGTCGCCGCTGTGGAGAAGGCTGGCGGATCGGTCACAGTTCTCGTGAAAAAAGAGGAAGCCGCTGCGGAATAAGGCGCGCGCCCTTTGGCGATCCCTTCGTCGGTCCCATATGCGGGGCTGGTCACCGCAGTAAAAAGATGAGCGCAGATTATGGCTTCAGCCGCTGAACAGTTAGCCGCAAACATCAATTTCAGTTCCTTCGCCAAAGCGGATGAGCTGAAAAAGCGTATTCTGTTCACCCTCGGCGCGTTGATCGTCTATCGCCTCGGCACATACATTCCATTACCCGGCGTAAACCTCGAAGCGTTCGCCCAGGCCTTTGAAGGCCAGGCCGGCGGCATTTTGGGCATGTTCAACATGTTCTCCGGCGGCGCGGTGGAACGGCTCGCGATTTTCGCCCTCAACATCATGCCGTACATCTCCGCCTCCATCATCGTACAGTTGATGACGGCGGTGTATCCGCATTTCGAACAGCTGAAAAAAGAAGGCGAGCAAGGGCGTAAGCAGCTCAACCAATACACGCGCTACGGCACCGTCGTTCTGGCGGCGTTCCAGGGTTACGGCATTGCAGTTGGCCTGGAAGGCTCCCAGGGCGTTGTGGCCGATCCGGGCTGGTTCTTCCGGTTAACGACGGTGGTCACCCTGGTGGGGGGGACGATGTTCCTGTTGTGGCTCGGCGAACAAATCACCGCGCGCGGCGTCGGCAACGGCGTGTCATTGATTATCTTCGCCGGCATCATCGCGGAGTTGCCGCGGGTCATCGCCGGCACCCTTGATCTTGCCGATCAGGGCGCGCTGTCCATTGTGACCGTGTTCCTTATTGTTGTTGCGGCTTTGGCGTTGATCGCGTTCATCGTCTTTATCGAGCGGTCTCAGCGCCGTCTTTTGATCCAGTATCCACGACGTCAGGTTGGCAATCGGATGTTTGGCGGGGAGAAGTCGCATCTTCCGTTGAAGATCAACACAGCGGGCGTTATTCCGCCGATTTTCGCTTCTTCCTTATTGCTTTTGCCGCTGACCCTGTCCGGCTTCGCCGGGCCAGGTTCACCGGATTGGCTGCAGACGGTCTCCGCGACGCTGGCGCCGGGCAAGCCGCTTTACATCGCGCTCTACGGCTCATTCATCATCTTTTTCTGCTTTCTCTACACGTCGATCATCTTCAATCCTGAAGATACGGCGGACAATTTGAAGAAGCATGGCGGCTACATTCAGGGCTATCGGCCGGGGCCCCGAACGGCTGAATACATCGATTACGTTTTGACGCGCCTGACCGTCGTCGGCGCTCTTTATTTGACTTTCGTATGTCTGCTGCCCGAGGTATTACGCTCTCAGTACCAGAGCGTTCCTGTTTACCTGGGCGGCACGTCGCTTTTGATTGTCGTCACGGTGACGTTGGACACCGTGGCGCAGATTCAGGGCCATCTGCTGGCGCATCAGTATGAAGGCCTGATCAAGAAGCAGAAATTGAGGGGAGGGCGTCGATGATCCTGATTTTGGTTGGCCCGCCGGGCGCCGGCAAAGGCACACAGGCCGAACGCATCGTCGCCACGCGCAATATTCCGCAATTGTCGACGGGAGAGATGCTGCGCGCCGCCGTTTCCGCCGGCACCAATGTCGGAAAGCAGGCCAAGGAGATCATGGACCGCGGCGACCTTTGTCCCGATGCGGTGATGGTGGAGATCATTTCACAGCGCATCTCAGAGCCCGACTGCGCAAACGGCTTCATTCTCGACGGGTTTCCGCGGACCACCGCCCAGGCGGAGGCGCTGGACGCCATGCTGGCGGACAAATCCTTGAAGCTGGACGTTGTGATAGAGCTTCGGGTCGATGAGGAGGCGCTGCTCGATCGCTTGCGCAGCCGCATTAAGGAGACCGGCGGCGCACGGTCCGACGACAATGAGGAGACGTTTAAAAAGCGTCTTGAGGTTTATAAAGAACAGACGGCCCCAATCATTCCCTATTACGAAAAAACCGGAAAATTGAGGGTTGTCGACGGCATGAAGTCGATTGATGCGGTCGCCGCAGAAATCGATGCGATTTTGGACGCAATTTAAGGGCTTGGATTGCGTTCCTTTCGGTTGACGCGCGTAGGCAATCGCTTATATATGCGCGTTCTCGCCGAAACTGTGTAACGGGCCCGTGCGGTTTGCCGCATCGGGCTTATTATCGTTATGCGCCGCGGGGCGCTTTAGGATTAAAGGCGGCGGTTAAGGCCGCCGGGCGGAAAGGACAACATAACGTGGCTCGCATAGCTGGCGTCAACATTCCAACAGGCAAGCGCGTCGAAATCGCGTTGCGCTATATTCATGGCATCGGCCCGTCCAAGGCTGCCGAGATTTGCGAAAAGGTCGGCATCCCGCGGGAGCGCCGGGTGAATGAGTTGTCGGACGCTGAAGTCCTGCAAATTCGCGAAACAATCGACGCCGACTACCTTGTGGAAGGCGATCTGCGTCGGGACGTGGCTGTGAACGTTAAACGTTTGATGGATCTTGGCTGCTACCGGGGGCTGCGCCATCGTCGCGGTTTGCCGGTTCGCGGTCAGCGCACCCACACCAACGCGCGCACACGCAAAGGGCCCGCCAAGCCCATCGCCGGTAAGAAGAAATAAGCGGAGATACGACCGATGGCCAAACCCGATTCCAGCCGCGTCCGCCGCCGCGAGAAGAAAAACATCACTTCTGGCGTCGTTCATGTAAACGCGAGCTTTAACAACACTCATATCACGATTTCCGACGCCCAAGGCAATGCGATCTCCTGGTCCACCGCCGGCGCCATGGGCTTTAAAGGCTCCCGGAAGTCAACGCCTTACGCAGCCCAGGTGGCTGCTGAGGACGCCGGTAAAAAGGCGATGGAGCACGGCCTTAAAACCGTTGAGGTGGAAGTGCGCGGCCCGGGGTCGGGACGCGAATCGGCTTTACGGGCGTTGCAGTCGATCGGCCTTACGATCACAACAATCCGCGACGTAACGCCTATCCCGCACAATGGCTGTCGCCCGCCGAAACGGCGCCGGGTCTGATTGTTTGTAAGGGTATTAAGGAATGACGCCGGGCGCGGGCGCCGCGCCTCTCCAATACAAAGGGAGCCAAGGTGGCTGAAGTAATCGAAAGAAACTGGCAAGAGCTTATTCGTCCAAACAAGCTGGAAGTGTCGCCCGGCGTTGATCCGGCGCGCATGGCGACGGTCACCGCGCAGCCTTTGGAGCGCGGCTTCGGCTTGACGCTCGGCAACTCGTTGCGGCGTATTTTGATGTCGTCTTTGCAGGGGGCGGCCGTCACGGCGGTGCAAATCGATGGCGTTGTGCACGAGTTTTCGTCCATCGCTGGCGTCCGGGAAGATGTTACCGACCTTATCTTGAACTTAAAGCAGCTCGCCCTCGTGATGCACGTGGAAGGGCCGCGTCGTTTGCGCCTGCACAAGCAAGGCCCGGCTGTGGTGACGGCTGCGGACATTGAAGAGACGGCCGACATTGAAGTTCTGAACAAGGATCATGTGATCTGCCATCTCGACGAAGGTGCAGACTTGCGCATGGAGCTGACGGTGAACATCGGCAAAGGCTATGTGCCTGCCGACCGCAACCGCCCGGACGATGCGCCCATCGGCCTCATCCCTGTGGACAGCCTTTACAGCCCGGTGAAGCGCGTCGCCTATAAAGTTGAGAACACCCGCGAGGGCCAGGTTCTCGACTATGACAAGCTCACCATGGAAATTGAAACCAACGGTGCTGTACGCCCGGACGATGCAGCGGCCTATGCGGCGCGCATTCTCCAGGACCAGCTTCAGATCTTCATCAACTTCGAAGAGCCGCAAAAAGACATCGCAGGCGAAGAGCGTGAAGAACTTCCGTTCAACCCGGCGCTTTTGAAGAAAGTGGACGAGCTGGAGCTGTCCGTACGCTCCGCAAACTGCCTGAAGAACGACAATATTGTTTATATCGGCGACCTTATTCAAAAGTCCGAAGCCGAAATGCTTCGTACACCGAACTTCGGCCGCAAGTCCTTGAACGAGATCAAGGAGGTCCTGGCTCAGATGGGGCTTCACCTCGGCATGGATGTGCCCGACTGGCCGCCGGACAATATCGAAGACATCGCAAAGCGATTTGAAGAACAAGTTTAACCCCGCCCCGTAAGGGCGAAGGAGACAAGAAAATGCGTCACGGTTTCGCGCACCGCAAGCTCAACCGCACCGCCAGCCATCGCAAAGCGATGTTCGCGAACATGGCGGCGGCGCTCATCAAGCATGAGCAGATCAAGACAACGCTTCCAAAGGCGAAGGAGCTTCGGCCCATCGTCGAGAAGCTGGTGACCCTCGCCAAGCGGGGCGATCTCCACGCCCGCCGTCAGGCGATCTCCAAGATCAAAGACCAGGCGATGGTGCGCAAGCTGTTCGACACGATCGGCCCCCGCTATGAGGGCCGCGCCGGCGGCTACACCCGCATCATGAAAGCCGGCTTCCGCTACGGCGACAATGCGCCGGTTGCAGTGATTGAATTTGTCGATCGCGATGAAAGCGCCAAAGGCCAGGATTCCGGCCCGACGATGAACGCCGAAGAGGCGCTGGAGATGGAAGAGGCCTAGGACTATTCCTTCAGCTAAAGTTTCGAAAAAGGGCGGTCGCAAGATCGCCCTTTTTTGCGTTAAAGTGCTCTTAGAATAGCACAATGGTTTGTCAATGCGCGATCGTCATCCTGAAGATTTGCGTCAGCAAATCATTCAGGATCCAGGGGCGACCAGAAAAATTCTGCCGTATGGCCCCTGGATCGAAAAATCTGCGCCGAACCTGCGTTCGGCTTGTTTGGGATGACGTCCAGCGTAAGACGTAAATTTGGACTCTGGTTTGAGAATATATATGAAACACATAATCACCCCCCTGATCTTTTCCTTTGCTGTTTTCGTCAACGCCGCCGTCGCCCAGCAAGTGCGCATGGCGCCGGACAGCATGGAGGATGTGCGCCTGTCCTTCGCGCCCATCGTGTCCGAGACGGCGCCTGCTGTTGTCAACGTGTTCGCCACGCGCACCGTGCGCCAGCAATCGCGGCGCAGCCCGTTCATGAACGACCCCTTTTTCCGGCGCTTCTTCGGGGACGACGCCTTCGGCATGCCGCGGGAGCGGGTGCAGAACTCTCTCGGCTCCGGCGTGATCGTGGGGCCTGACGGCGTCGTCGTCACCAATAATCACGTGATCGAGGGCGGGGACGCTTTTAAAGTGGTTCTGTCCGACCGCAGAGAGTTCGATGCGGAGCTTATCCTCGCCGACGACAAAACCGATCTTGCTGTTTTGAAAATCGACGCCGGAAATGAAGCGCTGCCGTTTTTAAGTTTTGCGGACTCCGATACGGCGGAAGTCGGCGACGTCGTCCTCGCCGTGGGCAACCCCTTCGGTGTCGGACAGACAGTAACGACAGGCATCGTCTCCGCGCTCGCCCGCACGCAAGTGGGTGTTTCGGATTATCAATTCTTCATACAGACCGATGCGGCGATCAATCCGGGCAACTCCGGCGGCGCCCTGGTCGACATCGACGGGCGTCTGCTCGGCGTCAACACGGCGATTTTCTCCCGTTCCGGCGGCTCCAACGGCATCGGCTTCGCCATCCCGGCCAACATGGTCTCCCGCGTCGTGTCGTCGGCTGTCGACGGCGGCGTTCTGGCGCGCCCCTGGCTCGGCGCGAACACCGACACCGTCACCGCCGCCCTCGCCGATACGTTCGGCCTTGATCGGCCCATCGGCGCCGTTGTGACGGAGATTTACAAAGGCGGGCCGGCAGACAGGGCAGGGTTGAAGCGCGGCGATATCGTTCTGTCTGCAGATGGGTTCGATATTTTCGATTCAGAAACGTTGCGCTACCGCCTCGCCACGGGTGAGACGGGGGACGAGGCGGCCCTGACCGTCAAGCGCGATGGTAAGACGCGAAATGTTCGTTTGAAACTGTCCGCGCCCCCGGAAACGCCTAAGCGGGACCTTACCGACCTTGACGGTCGACACCCTTTAAACGGCGCCGTCGCCGGCAATTTATCTCCTGCCTTTGCGGAGGAGATCGGCCGGGATTTGCTCGATACGGGAGTTATCCTCACCGGCGTGCAAGGCCGGTCCGTTGCTGCACGCTACGGTTTTCGGCGGGGTGACAAGATTCTCACCGTCAACGGTGCAGAGGTTAAAACGGTGAAACAGCTCATCCGTGAATTGTCCCGGTACGAGGCGGGGTGGTCTATAGAGCTTGAGCGGCGCGGACGCGTCCTAAGCCTCAACACACGATAGGACATTGGAACGTCCCAAGTTCGGCGCGCCGCAACTACGCTGCGGAGACCGCAGAGTTCGGGGGAGAACACAGCAGCGCGCCGAGGGGGACATAATTGATACGCCGGCGCAGCCCCATCGGATCATCGTGGTGGAGAAGATCCGCACTATAAACACGCTTGAGGCCGAAAAGGCGTTGCATCTTCGCGCGGTCGCGCCGACATGGTATGTGTTGGACCAAACGTAGAACACTTCCGTGAAGCCATCCCATGAGCGATCTGTTTCAAGCCGCCAATCTCGAAGACGACGCCCCGCGCCCGTTGGCGGACCGGCTGCGTCCGAAAACCCTTGGCGACATTGTGGGGCAGGATCATCTGTTGGGAGCAGAAGGGCCTGTCACCCGCATGCTGAAGGCGCGCCGGCTCTCCTCGATCATTCTGTGGGGCCCGCCGGGCGTCGGCAAAACGACCATGGCGCGCCTCCTCGCCGATGAAGCGGGGCTTGAGTTCGAACAGCTGTCGGCGATTTTCTCCGGCGTCGCGGACTTGCGCAAAGCTTTCGAAAAGGCCGCCGCCCGCCGCGCCTACGGCAAGGGCACGCTGTTGTTCGTGGACGAGATCCACAGGTTCAACCGCGCCCAGCAGGACAGCTTTTTACCTTATGTGGAGGAGGGGGTGGTGACCCTTGTGGGCGCGACGACGGAAAACCCGTCGTTCGAGTTGAACCCCGCCGTTTTGTCCCGGGCCCAGGTTTTAACGCTGAACCGTTTAGATGCGGAGGCTTTGGAAACGCTCATTCAGCGGGCTGAAGCCTTTGAACAAACGCCCTTGCCGGTGACGGAGGAGGCGCGGGCGGCCCTTGTCGCCATGGCCGACGGGGACGGACGGTTCGTCTTGAACCTGGCCGAGGATATTTTCGCCGCCGCGCCGGAGACGCCCCTTGACCGCGAGGCGCTGTCGACCCTCGTCCAGCGCCGGGCGCCGGTTTATGATAAGGGGCAGGAGGGTCATTACAACCTCATCAGCGCCTTGCACAAATCCGTACGCGGCTCTGACCCGGACGCGGCGCTTTATTGGTTGGCGCGGATGCTCGATGGCGGGGAGGACCCGCTTTACATCGCCCGCCGCCTGGTGCGCATGGCGGTGGAGGATATCGGCCTCGCCGATCCTGAGGCCCTCGCCGTGGCGACCGCCGCGAAGGAGGCCTACGACTTTCTCGGCTCCCCCGAAGGAGAGCTCGCCATCGCCCAGGCCGCGCTTTATCTCGCCACGGCGCCGAAATCGAACGCCGCCTATGCGGCCTTTAAAGGCGCGACGAAGGCGGCGAAGGCTTCAGGCTCCCTCATGCCGCCAAGCTACGCCATGAACGCGCCGACGAAGCTGATGAAACAGCTCGGCTATTCCGACGGCTATGTCTATGACCATGACGCGCCCGACGCCTTCGCGGGGCTTGACTATTTTCCGCCCGATATGGCGCGTCAAAGCTTTTATGCGCCTACGGAATACGGCTTTGAAAAGGAGCTGAAAAAACGCGTCGCGTTCTGGGACAAGCGCCGCAAGCCGCGTGAGGATGAGCCCTCCGGCGGCGGGGAAGGGGCTTAAGCCATGGAGGCGCTCCTTGCCTGGAAAAGCGTATTCGTCATCGTGTTTTTCGCCGCGTTCCTTGTCGCCGAACGCTTAAGGCCTGCGGTTCAGGCGCCCACAGGGACAGGCCGTCTGACGCGCAACGGCGTTTTGTGGGGGGCGAATCTCATTTTGTCTCCGCTGTTCGTGTTGCCGCTGACGTTGCTTGCGACGCAGTACGGCCCCGCCTGGCGGCCGGAGTGGCTTGGCGGCGGGCTGGGCTTGGCCCTCGATCTCATTCTTTTGGACTTTGGCATTTATTTTTTACACAGAGCGTTCCATGAAACTCCCTTCCTGTGGCGGTTTCATGAGCCCCATCATCTTGATGAAACCCTGGACGCCACCACCGCCGTCAGATTTCATTTCGGGGAGGTGGCGATCTCGGCCGTCATACGGACCGTTTTCGTCCTGGCGTTGGACATAGACTGGACGTCGGTCATCATTTTTGAGATTCTGGTTTTAACGGCGGCGATCTTTCACCACTCGAACGTGAAACTGCCGGCAAAGGCGGAGGGGGTCCTGTCGCGTTTTATCGTAACGCCGTCGATCCACTGGGTGCACCACCACGCCGTCAGGGCCGACACCGACTCGAACTATGCATTGATCTTTAGCCTCTGGGACCCGTTGTTCGGCACGCGCAGCAAAACGGTGCGCACCGCGGACATGCCTATCGGCGTTGAAGGCCAACGGGACCTGCCGGTCGTGCAATTGCTGCTAGCGCCCTTTTGGGCGCGTGAGGACGGAGAGCCTTCCCAGGCGCAAGGCGTCGAATGCGATGCTGAAAAATCTCCTCCTCCGCTTACGGGGGAAAGAGATCGTGTATAATTAAAGGCTGTCTCCTCCGCTTTGTCCGTCATCCTGAAGATTTGCGCGGCAAATCATTCAGGATCCAGGGGCGATACGGCGCAGTCACGTCGTAACGCCCCTGGATCCTGACTTTCGTCAGGATGACTATCGGCGGATGAGCGAAAGAAAAATGGAATACCGGAGCTTAGCTTGTTAACTGTTCTTAAGGTGTAAACTGAAGAAAATGCATCGTCCATACAAATACGCTTTATGACCTTTCATCCAACCATCATCGCCGCCGTCGCCGCCGGCGGGGCCCTTGGGGCCGTGGCGCGCTATGCGGTCTCCGCCGCGGCTTTGCGGCTTGCCGGGCCGGGGTTTCCCTGGGGCACGCTGGCGGCGAACGTCTCCGGCTCGTTCGCCATGGGGGTTTTGATCGGCGTGCTCGCCGGGCTTGAGAGCATTCCTGAGGAGCTGCGGGCGTTCCTCACCGTCGGGTTCCTCGGTGCGTTTACGACGTTCTCGACCTTTTCCCTCGATTTCGTCGTCCTCATCGAACGCAAGGCGGCGCCGGCGGCGTTCGCCTACGCCGGCGCGTCGGTCCTGGGCGCCGTCGCCGCCCTGTTCGCAGGTCTTGTGCTCGCGCGGAGCTTGTCATGAGCGGCGTTGTCACCGTCGCCGTCAGCGCCGCCGACGCCGGCCAGCGTCTCGACCGCTGGTTCAAACAGCATTATCCGGGTGTGACTCATGGCCGGCTTGAAAAGCTGCTCCGCACCGGACAGGTCCGGGTCGCCGGCGGCCGGGCGAAGGCGAACCGCCGCCTGGAGGAGGGAGAAGAGGTTCGTATTCCTCCCTTAAGCGCGGAGGATGCAGGCGCGCGCCCGTCACGTCGCGCCAAAGCGGACCCGAAGGACGCGGCAACCTTAAAAACGTTTGTTCTTTATGAGGATGATGCGGTGCTGGTTCTGAACAAGCCCTTCGGCCTGGCGGTCCAGGGCGGCGCCAAGACCGCGAAACACATCGACGGCATGCTGGCCGCTTTGGAGACGGGCGGCGAGCGGCCGCGCCTTGTCCACCGGTTGGACCGGGATACCGGCGGCGTTCTCGTCCTCGGCAAGACTCGCCTCGCTGCGGCGGCCCTTTCGAAAAGTTTTCAGACCAAGGCGGTGGACAAGCTCTATTGGGCCTTGTGCGCCGGCGTTCCGAAGGTGCGGGAGGGAACGGTGAGCCTGCCCATCGCCAAGCGCATGGTCCGCATCGGCGATGGGGAGGGTGAGCGCATGGTCGCCGCCGAGGGGGAGGATGCGAAATCCGCCGTCACCGACTATCGCGTTGTGGAAGCTGTGCGGGCGGCCAGCTGGCTCGCGATGCGGCCCGTCACCGGCCGCACCCACCAGCTGCGGGTCCACGCCGCCGCCATGGGCGCGCCGGTCGTCGGCGACGGCAAATATGGCGGCCCCGCGGCGGAGCTTGAAGGCGCGCCCTATAAGCTGCATTTGTTCTGTCGGCGGATGGCGTTTCCCCATCCGACAACCGGCCGTCCGGTGGAGGTCGTTGCGCCGCTCACCGGGCACATGCTGGAGACCTGGCGGTTTTTCGGTTTCAACCCCGACGCCGAGACGGTTCTGGAGCGGCCCGAGGCGGCGCGGCGTCCAAAACGCAAAACTCCATCGTCAAGAAAATCAAACGGACGGCGAAGCCCGTCGAATCAGAAGGCGACGCGTCGGCCCGCCGGAAGCAAGAAACGCCCATGACAGAACCGAAACGTTTTTATAAGACCGTGTCCGTTGAGAAAACGACTGACGGTTTTGCTATCCTCCTGGACGGTCGATCCGCAAAGACGCCGGCGCGCAAGGTTCTGGCGGCGCCGAATGAAGCCGTGGCGGAGCTTGTCGCGGAGGAATGGGCGGCGCAGGAGGAGACTGTGACGTTAACGGAAATGACCGCGACGCGTCACCTCACCACCGCCCTCGATCGCGGGACCTCAGAGGCGGCGGCCTGGCGCGAAGAGGTGTTAGAGTTCTTCCGTACGGACCTTTTATGCTACCGCGCCGAGGCGCCCGATGCGCTTGCCGAGCGTCAGCGGGAGATATGGGACCCCTATCTTGCCTGGGCGGGCCGCGTCCATGGCGTTGAGTTAACCCCCGTCGCCGGCGTGATCGCCGTGGAGCAATCGCCTGCGGCTCTGGCGGCCGCAGCGCGGGTTTTGGGTGAGGCGGACGCTTTTGATCTTATTGGTTTGAAAACCGCTGCAGCTCTGTCCGGGTCTGGCGTTTTAGCGCTGGCGGTTTGGAAGGGAGACGATGCGCCGGAGGCCCTGTTCGCCGCCGCGCGCCTTGATGAGGCGTTCCAGGCGGAAAAGTGGGGCGTCGATGCGGAGGCCGCCGCCCGGGAGGCGGGGATGCGCCAGGAATTTTTGTGCGTTGCAGCGTATTTACGGGCCTTGCGATAGCGCTTTTGCGCCGCGCCTTGTCAGGATAGACTAACAAAAAACGATTCACAGGCGAAGGAGACGGAAGGGGCGTCATGGATTGGAAATTCCTCTTCACCGATTTTGAAGGTCGTATCGGACGGAAGGGTTTTTGGACGGGGTTCGGCGTCCTACTTATTCTTTATTTTCTGTGTACAGTCCTGCTGCAGCCGGCCATTGCGCTTATTTCCGTCGCGATCTTGTATCCTTGGTTTGCGATTGCCGTGAAACGCTGCCATGACCGCGGCAAGTCGGGATGGTGGTCGCTTTTGAGCTTAATTCCGGGGCTCGGCTTCCTTTGGGTGGTGATCGATCTCGGTATTTTGGAGGGCGTCAGGGGCGACAATGAATATGGTCGCGATCCCTTTGGCGGGCCGTCCGCATCGATTTAATCCTTCGCCCGCATCACTGTTTGTCTGTAAACGAACCGCCCGGCCGGGTGCAGCGTGTCCGAGGCGACCAGCAGTCGGTCTTTATCATCGTAGAACCGCCTGAGGGTGCGCAGGGCCGGGGTGCCTGGCTCCGCCGCGAGCGTTGCGGCGATGTCGGCGGGTAGGCTTGCCCCGGAGATTTCCTGTTCGATGCGGGCGAGGTTCAAGCCCGTCGCCTCCTCCACATGGCTGATGATGGCGCCGGAGAGGTTTTTCATCGTCGCCCGGGACGGCGCGATGTCGGCGCGCACGTAAATCTCCGTATGCCCGATCGGGGGCGCGGCGTCGGCGCTGCGCCTGAGGCCCGTCACTTTGACGTAATCGGCGTGGCGGGACAGGCCGAGGGCGGACGCTGTCTCTTCGTCCGGCGCCGCGGGGCCGTAGTTTGTCATGTCGAGGCGCGCGGCCTCGGCGTATTGCAGGAGGTCGTCGACGCCGCCGAGGGGCTGGTGGAACGCCGCCGGAGCAGCTTCCGCGACGACGACGGTGCCCGCGCCGCGCCGGCGCTGGATGAGGCCCGCCTCCCGCAAGGTGCGCAGCGCCTCGCGCGCTGTGAAGCGGCTGACTTTGTGGGCGGCGCACAGCTCCATCTCCGTCGGCAGGCGCGCGCCCACGGGATATTTCCCGTCCGTAATCGCTCGCCGGAGCGTATTGGCGAGGCGGACGTAGCGCGGCTGGCCGTCATCTGTTGCGATATGGTTAGCGTGCGTCATCTTTTACATGGCCTTGCGCATGTCGTCCCAGGCGTTTGATAATGTATCGCGAAACGCCGGCGCGGCGACCTCTATAAGCGCGGCGGCTCTGGCGTCTATGTCGAGCGCGCCGATATTTGCAATCCCGTGTTCCGTGACGACAAAGCCGATGTCCCCTCGGGCGATGGACGGGGGAACGCCTTCGGGCAATCGCGGAACGATGCGGGAGGTTGCGCCGTCTTTCGTTGCAGCATTAAGGGCGACAATGGCTTTGCCGCCCGGGGCGATGCGGGCGCCCCGTAAAAAGTCCACCAGCCCGCCGGCGCCGCTGATCTGCCGGCCGCCGATAAATTCACCGTTCGCCTGGCCGAACAGATCGATGTCGACGACGGAGTTTATGGCGGTGAAATTTTCCAAAGACGCCAGCACCCGGATATTGTGCGTGTGGGAGACCGGCGCGAAATTCGCCCGCTTGTCTTCGGCCAACCGTTGATACAGCGCCTCAGAGCCAAGGGCGACGCCCGTGGTGAGCGCATTCGGTTCGTCCGCCAGGGCCGTATCGAGCAGTCCAAGCACAGGGTCCGACACCATGCCGGAGTGTATGCGAAGGTTCTTCTTGGCCTGCAAAGCGGACAGAACAGCCGTTTGCACCTTGCCAAGGCCGAATTGCAGCGTGTCGCCATCCTCGATGAGGCCGGTGATGTGGCGCGCGATATCTTCAAACGCCGGGTTGAGGCGGCCGCAGTCATAGGCGACCAGCGGCGCTTCCTCCTCCACGACAATGTCGAACGCGTCAAAGGGGATGCGCGGCGCGGAGGGGACGAACGGCATCGCCGGGTTCACGTGGGCGATTTTGAGCGGCGCCCGGTGCATCACCGCCGGCGTGAAATCCGCCGCAACGCCGAGGGAGCATTGACCCTGGTCGTCGGGCGGGCTGACATGGAGGAGGGCTGCGTCGAGGGCGGTCCCCTCCATCCATTGGAACATGGCGGTGTATGGCATGGGCCGGAAGCTGGCCGCCCCGCGGTCAAAAGAAGCTCTAAAGTCTGGAGAGAGGAAGAACACCTCAGATGACGCCTCAGGGTGCAGAGCGGCGTAATCGGTGCGGTTCGCCCCGGGGATCCAGACGCCGAAAAAAGTGAGGCCCCTGGCAATCTCAGGATCTTGGGCGAAAGCCTCGGCGAATAATAAAGGTTCCCCGGAACAGCCCGGAACATACACCCGCCCGCGCCCCTTTAGAGCGTCGGCCAGAGCCGTCATAGCAGCGCGCGCCGTGAGGCGTTGCGGCATGTTTCCTCTCCCGCGTGAAGGTTTCGCATTTGATTCTATCACCTTGCGTGGTAGAAGTTAAATATGTCCGGACAAATTAAAGCAAGCTCTCTCACCGAAGAGCTCGTCGACATACTCTCCCGGTCGGTGGATGGCGAAACCCGCCGTCGCGCCGCCTTGCATGTCCTCGATTGGCTGGGATGCGCCGCGGCGGGCGCGCCGGCGGAGGCGGTTCGAACACTTGCTAAAATTTCGGCTGAAGAGGATGCGGGCCCGTGCTCTGTTATAGGAGGCGGTGCGGCGGGCGCCTTGGCGGCGGTTCTGCCGAACGGCGCGGCGGGCGGCGTTCTGGAGATGGATGACGTCCACGGCACGGCGATTTTGCACCCCGGACCGGTCGTTATTCCGGCGGCCCTGGCCGCGGCCCAGCACGCGGGCGCGGACGGCGCGGCGTTTCTCGACGGTGTCGTGCGCGGTGTTGAGGCGATGGTGCGGATTGGCGCCGCCGTCGGGCCGGGCCATTACGCCCATTGGCACAACACGGCGACTTGCG
Organism: Pseudomonadota bacterium; assembly: GCA_039183635.1. Taxonomy (GTDB): domain Bacteria; phylum Pseudomonadota; class Alphaproteobacteria; order Caulobacterales; family Parvularculaceae; genus JBCDBL01. The sequence continues at coordinate 3,137 of JBCDBL010000052.1, read as the reverse complement.
GCCCGTTCGGCGCGGCGGCGGCCGCCGCGTCTGTGTTCGGACTGTCTGGGGAGGAGAGCGTATGGGCCCTCGGCAATGCGGGGACCCAGAGCTCCGGCCTGTGGGCCGTGCGCCATGAGCCTGTGATGTCGAAACAGCTCCATGGCGGGCGGGCCGCCCATGCCGGCCTGCTGGCGGCGATGCTGGCGCAACAGGGCTTTACAGGCCCGCGCTTTGTACTGGAGGGCCCGCAAGGCTTTTTTGAAGCGATGTGCCCGGACGGCGCGCCGAAGGATATTTTGAAAGACCCTGAAGGCCCCTGGCGGATTTTCGAGGTGAGTTTCAAGCCCTGGCCCGCCTGCCGCCACGCCCATGCGGCGATCGACGCAGCCCTGGCCCTTCGCCCGCGCGTGGACTCTGCCGCTATAGAAGCGATCGATATTCTCACCTACGCCGACGCCGTAAAATTCTGCGATACGCCTCAACCGGAAACTGTTCTGCAGGCGAAGTTTTCATTGCAGCATTCGGTCGCTGCGGCCCTCGCGGACGGCCCGCCGCCGCTGGCGGCGTTTGACCTCGACTATGTCGCCAAGCCGTCCGTCGCGCGCCTGCGGGAGGTTTGCCGCGTTGAGAGCGCCGCGCCCTATGACAGCGCGTATCCGGATCATTACGGCGCAGAGGTGCGGGCGCATCTGGCAACCGGCGAGACCGTTTCCGCCGCCGCTCCCGACGCGCTGGGCGACCCGGAAAACCCCTTGTCAGAGGCGGCGCTTGAGGACAAGGCCCGGGCCCTCATGGCAGCCGGGGGTATGGACGCCGTGGGGTCAGACAGGTTGATCGCCGCCGCCCTGGTTTTGGGGGAGGGCGGATCGTTAGAGGCCGTCATTAAGGCGTTGCCGAAAGGAGCGGCGCCATGATCGAGACCAGCCGCCTTTTTGTCCGTCACGCCCTTGGCGCGTCCTATGAGGATATGCCGGAAGAGGCCCGCCGCGCGGCGAAAACGTTCTTCCTCGACACGTTGGGCGTCGGCGTCGCGGGGGCGAAGGCGCCCTATGCCGATGAGATTTTTTCCGTGGTGGAACAATGGGGCGCGCCGAGGGGCGCTGCGGCGCCCGTGTTGGGCCGCGCCGTTTCGCTGCCGCCGCCCTCCGCCGCCTATGTGAACGGCTTCCAGATCCATTGCCAGGAATATGATTGCGTCCACGAGCCGGCGGTGGTCCATCCGATGGCCACGATCTTCGCCGCGTTGACGGCCGAGGCGGCGCGGTCAGGCCCCGTCGACGGCGCGACGTTCATCGCCGCCATGACGGCGGCCGTCGATATCGCCACCGGGCTGGGGGTTGCGGCCAAGGCGCCGATCAAATTCTTCCGCCCCGCGACGGCCGGCGTTTTCGGCGCGACCCTCGGCTGCGCGCGTTTGAGGGGCCTGTCGGAGGCGGCGGCCCTCGACGCCCTCGGCTACGCTCTGTCCCAAGCGGCCGGAACGATGCAGGCCCATGTGGAGGGCAAGCCCGCGCTTCCCGTGCAGATCGCCGCCGCCGCCCGGGCGGCCCTTGTCGCCGTCGACCTCGCCGCCGCCGGCGTGCCGGGCGCAAATGACGCCGTGGACGGACCGTTCGGTTATCTCCCCTTATTTGAGGGGGATTATGAGCTTGCGCCCGTGCTCGACAGTCTTGGCGAGGTCTGGCGCATTGCGCAGGTGAGCCACAAACCCTTTCCCACGGGTCGCGCGGCCCAGGGCGGCATCGTCGCCGTGCAGTGTTTGAAGACGGATGAAGGGGTGACGGCCGGGGCCCTCGACAGCCTTACGCTCACCGCGCCGCCGCTGATACACCGGCTTGTGGGGCGGCCCGTGACGGAAGATCTGTCCGTCAACTATGCGCGGCTGTGTTTTCCTTATCTCGCCGCCGTGACGTTACGCAACGGGACGGTGGGGCTTGGCGACTTCTCGCCCGAAGCGTTGTCCGATCCTGAAACGCTGGGTCTCGCCCGGCGCGTTCGCGTGATCGACGACGGCAATCCGGACCCTGCGGCCTTCGCGCCGGCGACGCTTGAGGCGCGCCTTGTCGACGGCGCCGTAAAACGTGTCGCCATAGACCGTCTGTACGGATCGCCGGCGGACCCGATGTCGCGGGAGGCGCATCTTCAGAAATTTCGCGGCTGCATCGCCTTCGGCGCAGGGAGCGCCGATGCGGCGGAGGCGGCGATCGTCCGGGTTGACGCCTTGGAGGACGAGCCGGACGTCGCTGCGCTTGTCGGTTTGTTTTCCGCGGCGTCCTGATAAAAAGGAGAGGACATAGGAACATGAGCGACCATAAAAGCTATTTCACCGCGGCCGATGCGGAAGGGATCGCCAACGACCATCCGATTGGAGATGATTTCCTCACCTTCGCCAAAACGGTGAGCCGGGACGAGCTGTTCGCCCGTCAGGACGCGCTGTTCCAAAGGGCCATGGCCAGGGCCTGGGCGACGCCGTTTTACCGGCGGCTTTGGGGGGCAAAGGGCATTGAGGCCGGCGATATTAAGGGTCTTCAGGATATTGCGAAATTGCCCGTCTACGACAAGTCGGACCTGATGGCGAGCATCGCCGACCATCCGCCCTTCGGCGATTTCGGCGGCTTTGAGACCCATAAGGACGGCCGCCCGCCGGTGGTGTTTCATACGACCAGCGGCACGACGGGCACGCCCCAGGTTTTGTTGTTCGGCGCCCGCTCCCGGGAGGTGCAGAACCTTCTGCTGGCGCGGCTTTACCGGTTCCAAGGCCTCCGCCCCGACGACATCGTCCATTCCGTCTACGGCCACGGCATGATCAATGGCGGCCACTATGTGCGGGAAGCGGTGATCCACTGGACCAGCGCCATGTTCATGTCCGCCGGCACCGGCGTCGAGACGCGGTCGGTCCAGCAGGTGCGCCTGATGAAGGATTTCCAGGCGACGGCCATTGTCGGGTTCGCGGACTATATCAAACGTCTCGCCGTCGTGGCGGCCGAGGAGGGACTGACGCCCGGAGAGGACATCAAAATACGGATGATTTCCGGCCATATGGGTCGGGAGGACAAGGATTCCCTGTCTGAAGCCTGGGGCGGACCCCAGTGCTTCGATTGGTACGGCGTCGGCGACACCGGCGCCATCGCCGGGGAAGGGCCGGACCGGGACGG
>JBCDBL010000051.1:0-27252 GCA_039183635.1 Pseudomonadota bacterium | reverse complement strand
GCCAGAGGCTAAACTCAACTCTATCTGCCGCAACAGATCCAAGACTTGTTCGTCGTTAAAACGTTTTCGCGCCATCCAAAAACCTCTCCTCTTTTGTAGAGAAATACAAAATCCATGGATCAGTTATAAGGGGCAAGGACACTGAAATTGACCTTTGCAGACCGCTTGACCTACTGCCTCGAAAAGGGTCTTACAACTCCAAATTTATCCAGTCCTTTCAAACTCTTAGACCAGATTAAGGAGGGAAAAAGCAATATGGTGCGGTCGAGACGAACAAACCCGGCACTGGAATTGTTGGGTTTTTCGGCCTAAGAAACTCCAATCTACCTCATAGAATCTTGTTTCCGCACCTACCTGCTCTCAGCAATCAACATAAGCATTTTGATAAGCTCACTACGCCTGTTTAATGCGTTATATGGATAAGATACGCGTTCTACGAACATCGTACACGCGACGGGTGCATGTACCTCGTCACAACTGCCCTGATGAGGGGCGCAATTCACACGAGAACAATCAATACCATAGCATATTCTTATGCTCGTCCGCCCGAAGGCCCAATGCGTAAAGGCAACACCTCACTTTGACAGTAGCAAACTGTGGCTGTCTTCGAACGACTACGGTCGTGTCCAGCCCCCTCGTTATGTACCACCCTCTTTTAGAGTCTCTGGGGCGGGCGGGCGCATGCCGAGCGCTTGATGCGGTCGGATTTGGTTGTATTGCTTGAGCCATCTGCTGATCGCTGTTCTGGCTTGATCGATTGAGACGAACCATTCTGCATTCAGTACTTCTCGGCGCAGAGTGCCGTTAAATCGTTCGTTGTATCCATTCTCCCAGGGGCCGCTCGGATGGATGCGAATGGGTTTGACGCCAACCTTTTTCAGCCAGGATTGGAAGTGTTCGGATACGAACTCAGGACCGTTGTCGGAGCGTATAAACTCAGGCTTTTTATGTTTGAGAAGAAACGTATACAGTGTTTCCAGTACGTCCGCCGCGCTCATTTTGGGACTAACAGCGACGCATAGCGCTTCACGCGTATATTCATCCAACACGGTGAGCATTTTATATTTACGGCCATTGCTCAGCCGGTCATGGACGAAGTCAATGCTCCAGATATGGTTTGGATATTTCGGCCGTAGGCGAATGACAGAACTGTCTTTGTGATAAAGACGCCTTCGTTTCTTGTGGCGTTGCGGCAGCTGTAGGCCTTCCTCCCGCCACAAACGTTCAACTTTCTTATGATTGACCTTCCAGCCCTCCATGCGGAGGAGTTTGGCGATCTTACGATAGCCGTACCGGCCATACTGCTTGGCTAAACGAATTAAAGCCAGCCGAAGGCTGTCATCTTCTTCTGAAACGGAGGCTTTACAACGCTGCGTTGAGCGTGCGACGCCGAGCGCCTTGCAAGTCTGCCGTTCTGAGGAGCCCGTCTTTTGGCGCGCATGAATAACAGCCTGACGAAGGTTATCCGTCGTCAGGCCTTGGGTTTTAAAAAATCGAGGCTTTCCTTCAGGATCAGCTTATCCAGCTCAAGCTCCGCCACGATCTTTTTCAGTTGAGCGTTCTGCTTTTCCAACTCTTTCATCTCCCGCAACTGAGACTTGCCCATCCCGCCATACTTTTTCCGCCAAGCATAGTAGGTCGCGTCGCTAATGCCAGCAGAACGACAGGCGCCAGCAACATCAGATCCAGAGGCTAAACTCAGCTCTATCTGACGCAACAGATCCAGTACTTGTTCATCGTTGAACCGCTTCCTTGCCATCTCAAACGCCCTCTAGTTTTTTAGAGAAATACAAAATCAGTGGCCCAGTTATAAGGGGGCAAGACAGATTGCTTATATTTCAAACTCTTCAACGGCCCACCGGATCGGGTTTTTAGTTTTCGTGATTCTCCAGGTAGTCTTTGGCGTATGAGTTTCATCTGGACCTGGATACAAATGATTGTACAGCAGATACATCCCACTCTAACGAGTCGTTGCGAACTCTACACGTTTGGGACATACGGATTTTACGATGCGTTGAATAAAGATTCCTGGCGTATGGACCTGGTCGGGATCTAACGTTCCTATCGGAACAATTTTTTCGGCTTCCACAATCGATACATTGCCCGCAGTCGCCATCATGGGATTGAAGTTACGTGCTGTTTTTCGATAGATGAGATTACCCTCTTCATCCGCAATTTCAGCTCGAATGAGCGAAAGATCTGCAACAATGCCTTTCTCAAGGATATACGTCTCACCGCCAAACTCTTTATGCTCCTTGCCCTCGGCGACAAGCGTACCGACGCCAGTGCGTGTGTAAAACCCCGGAACCCCAGCCCCACCGGCGCGCAGACGCTCAGACATTGTTCCCTGTGGGGAGAACTCCAGTTCGACGTCGCCGTCGAGATAAGCTTTCTCAAAAGCTTTATTATTTCCGACATAAGAGGAAATCATTTTTCGAATTTGACCGCTGGCGATCAACCGCCCGAGCCCGATGCCATCAACGCCGGCATTGTTGGATACGACTGTGAGGTTTTTAACGCCTGTCGCCTCGAGGGCGTTGATGAGGCTTTCTGGCATGCCGCATAAACCAAAACCGCCACACGCCACAAGCATCCCGTCGTTGGCGACGCCAGCGAGAGCCGCTTCAGGTGAATCGTAAACTTTTGAAACCATTTCAATCAGTCTCGCACGCCAACACAATTAGCAAATATTTCTTCATCTATGGACGCTCTAACAGAACAGCGATCCCTTGCCCAACGCCGATACACATTGTACACAGAGCGTATTGGCCGCCACGCCGCTTCAACTCCCGCGCCGCGGTCAACGCCAGACGAGCGCCACTCATGCCTAAGGGGTGACCGAGCGCGATTGCGCCTCCGTTCGGATTCACATGATCCGCCTCATCCGAAACACCAATATCGCGCAATACGGCAAGCGCTTGACTGGCGAAGGCTTCGTTCAGCTCGATAATATCAATTGTATTAATAGAAATCTTCGCTTGCAGAAGGAGTTTCTTCGTCGCAGGAGCAGGCCCCATACCCATAAGGCGTGGCATAACGCCAGCGGTCGCCATCCCGGCGATGCGCGCGATCGGCTCCAGCCCGCTTTCACGCGCCGCCGCTTTCGATGCGATCAGCATTGCGGCCGCGCCGTCATTCACACCAGACGCATTGCCCGCCGTAACCACACCATTTTCCCGAAACGGTGTTTTAAGGCGACTGAGACCTTCCAGGCTTGTATCGGCACGCGGATGTTCATCCTGGTCGACAGTCAAAGACGCGCCTTTGCGTTGGGAGATTTTGACGGGCATGATTTCTTCAGCGCGACGCACCTGGCCTTCGGCGGCCCGCCTTTGCGACCTTAATGCAAAAGCATCCTGATCTTCCCGAGAAACCGCAAACGCCTCGGCCACATTCTCCGCTGTCTCCGGCATGGACTCGACGCCATATCTCTCTATCATAAGCTTATTGACAAAACGCCAGCCAATCGTGGTGTCGAAGATCTCCGACTCACGCGTGAAGGCTTTATCCGCCTTGCCCATAACGTAAGGTGCGCGGCTCATAGATTCCACACCGCCTGCAATAACGAGATCGTGTTCTCCGCATGCAATTGAGCGTGCTGCAGTTCCGACGGCGTCAAGCCCTGATCCGCAGAGCCGGTTCAGCGTTACGCCGGGAACAGTTTCCGGTAAGCCCGCCAATAACGACGCCATCCGGGCGACATTACGATTGTCCTCCCCCGCCTGATTAGCGCAGCCAAGCATAACTTCATCAATCGTATTAGGGTCAAGATGTGGATTTCGGTTTAACAAGGCTGCAATCGGCAATGCTGCAAGATCATCGGCGCGTACCCCCGACAAGGCGCCGCCATAGCGACCAATTGGCGTACGAATGTTGTCGCAGATATAAACAGGTTTTTCTAACATGCTGGGCGGCGCCCTTCCCAGGCGGCGCGAATAATGTCGCACACGCCATCGCGCTCCAACGGCCTCGGATTCCAATAGGGATTTTCAAAAGTGATTTCGACCGCACGATCAATCCCCTCTTCCGGCATGCCCAGCGCTCGCAAAGACACAGGCGCGCCCGATGCGGCGACAATATCATAAAACGCCGCCTCCGGCGAGCGCCCCCCGACAGCGCGACTCAACCGTTCCATTGCGGGCGCCGCAAATGGTGCATTATAGGCCAGAGCATGGGGAAGAACAATCGCGTGGGTTTCCGCATGGGGAAGATCGAACGATCCGCCCAACACATGACAAAGCTTGTGATGTAACGCCACCCCGCCCGAACCAAGGCAAATAGAACAAAGCCAGGCGCCGTAGAGCGCATCAGACCGCGCAGACAGATCACCCGGCGTCTTCAAAATAGTCGGCAGCGCCCTCATTAACGCCGCAACACCCTCTTCCGCCATCATGCTTAAAACCGGATTGGCGTTTTCAGCATACATCGCCTCAACCGCATGCGCGATAGCGTTAACGCCGCTGGTGACACTCATCTGCAATGGCAGCCCGAGCGTCAATTCCACGTCATAGATCACTGTCTCCGGCAAGACTTTCAGGGTGCGCTGCGTGGTTTTCTTACCGCCCTCGGTTTGGCCGATGATCGGCGTCATTTCAGACCCAGCGTAAGTGGTCGGCAGAACAAGCTGCGGCGCGTCATTGCGTAGGGCGATTGCTTTGCCAAGGCCAATCGTAGAGCCGCCGCCGATGGCGACAACACCATCGGCGGCGGCGCCTTCAAACGCAGCTATAGCCCGATCAGTCACCTCAACCGGCGTATGCATTGCAGCTTCGGAAAAAAGCCCGACCGACGACGCCCCAAGGAGGTCGGACACCCGTTCGCCCATCTCTCCTTGGGCCGGGGTTGTGAGGACGAGTGCGCGATTCATCTGAAGCGCATGCGCTTCTGCGCGCAATTTATCAATCGTATTCTCTCCAAAAAGAACACGTGCGGCAAGCCCAGTGTATACGAAGTTCTTCATTACGTTCTTTCCACCACGGTATTAAAATCCCCAGTCCAACACCTGCTATTTGCTTAAGACGAAGTCATACTCAATAAAATAAAATGGCCCATCGTATCCATACTGCTGTATTTGAACCGGATCTTCGATCCTTTCGTAGTCGACAATCAGCTCTTGCTTAACGCCAAAAACGGCATCTGTGGCGATATAGGGATCTGTTCGATCAAAGAGATGAGTAATGAGACGGTCATAGCCATCAGCCTCGATCATAAAGTGTAAGTGAGACGGTCGCCATGGACCGCGGCCGAGGGCCTCCAACAACTTGCCGACAGGGCCATCATTGGGAATGGGGTAATATTTGGGTTTGGCGCCTTTGAACCAAAAGGCGCCTTTTTCATCAGTGTGAAACAAGCCGCGCAAGTTAAAGTCCGGTTGTATCCCTTGCTGCTGAACGTCATAAAAACCATCTTCATTCGCCTGCCAAACATTCAGGATAGCGACTTCGACAGGTTCGCCGTCCACATTCAACACCCTGCCGCGCACGACCATGGGCTCGCCCTTTCCGTCCAAACATATATCCGCCCCATGCGCCAGAGGCGGGGCTTTTTCTCGAAAAAACGGGCCGAGTACGGTGGACTGCGTAGCACCAGACGGCTTCCGGTTGACAATAGCGTCAACCAGCATCGATACGCCCAGGACGTCTGACAAAAGAATAAACTCCTGACGCCATTCGTTGCACATATGACCGGTTTGGGTCAGAAACTGGATGGCGACCATCCATTCGTCCTGAGTCGGCTCCATTTCCCGCACAGCGGCATGCATATGTTTGACGAGAATATTGACGCACTCAGCAAGTCGTCCATTATCGGCATCCACATTGCGCGCAATGACGATGTCAGCGGACGTTTCTTCAGTAAAAGTTGGAAATGATTTATCATCTGCCATAGTACGCCTCCTTCGGGCCATCCGCCCGTTTCCAGCTATGACGCTTCCTGGATCGAACGGCCGTCAAGGCCTGTCATGGAAATGTTTGATTGCCCCTGCGCCACAGTGGCGATCCGCTCCTGATCTTTACGCTGTTCATCACGATCTGTACGCTGCCATGTATGTTTCATCATTTGCGCGAACGGTGAATTTGTCTCCAGGAAGACGTTACGGCGCGTTTCGGCGTATTCGTTCAGCTCTTTGACCGGATCACCCCCCTTACCGATACGTTCAAAGCTCTGAAGCAGATGATCCACGTCCTGAAGGCCGCCGGTAAGGCCCCGCCCGCCGCAGGGGTTGCAGATATGGGCGGAGTCTCCAGCGAGGATCACGCGATCGACAAAAAAAGTAGAAGCACACCGCTCATGCACGCGATAAGGCGCCCAGCTTTCAATTTCATAAGGCTCGTCCGTCGGCATAATACTGCTGTAATGCTTTGGAATGGAGGACTCCCACTGCTCCATCGTGCCATTGGCATCTTCACCAAATGTCACGCGCCATAGATCATCGCGGTTGATACGTGAAACCAGACCCCAGTCGTTCCCATTACAGATCATATGAGTATGCGCCCAACCGAAGGCCCCGAAATCATAATGAACATTCGTGGTAATGAAGCGATCCGGCCAGGAAAATCCATCAAAAGAGAGTCCTAGTATTTTTTCGCGCACCGTGCTGGAGGCGCCATCGGCGCCGATCACCCAATCGCCGTGAAACAGTTCAGTGCCGTTCGGCGTTTCGCATGTCACGGTCGCGCCGTCAGGGCCTTGATCAATCCCGACGACATGATGGTTAAACCGCATTTCCGACTGAGAATGCTTCAGAAACGCCTCCATAGCCATCGCACCAAGGACTTCCTGGCCAAAATGAATATTGTAGGGATAAACGCGCGTCGGTTCAGCTTTCTTCACATCCAACCGAATAATGAAATCGTCGGCAGGCCAAACCCAATTAACGACAGGACACCGAACACCAGCGCGATCAGCCTGCTCCAGCAACCCAAGCCGTGCAAGAAGCTGTAAGGTCGGATCCATATAGGTTTGCGCCCGCGGACTGTCATTCAGTTGGTCATCTTTGTCGAGAACAATGACGCTCATATTCTGTTGCGCAAGCCCCAGGGCCGTAATGAGTCCCACGGGCCCTGCACCTACAATGATTACATCGGCTTTATGACTTGCCATCATACAATCTCCATTATTTCAATTGCTCAGCTTTGACGCCAGAGCGCCAAAAAAAATCAACGACGTCATCCATCATGCCAGGCCGTTCGAACATCACGAGATGGCCGGCTTTTTCGATCATCTGTTGATCTGCATGGGGAATAGCAGCCGCCCAGCGGTGAAGGTATGCGGATGAGACCATGCGGTCCTCGGCGCCCCAATAAACCTTTACAGGGTTTTTGATCCGATGGAGCCAACGGCCCATATTAGGGTGTCCCATCCCGACCGGCGCTTCGATCAACGCCTGCGCTGCCGCCTCGCGCGCCCGATCTGCTTCAAAGACAGACTCTGCGGGCGCTGCATCGCCGCCAGGAAAATAGCGCGCCGCGATGGAAGCGTCATGAGCAAGATAGGATGGCAGATCAACTGGAGCGATCGCCCCAAGGTCGGTGCAAGGAATATTGTCCGTTCGCAGGCCTGCCGGCGCGATCAAAGCCACACCCCCCAGACGCCCCCCATAGAAAACAGCCAACTCGGCAGCCAACCATCCGCCCATCGAAAAACCGATGAGGTGGGGACGATCAAGCTGTAAAGTCTCAATAAAATCCATATAATGAACGGTAAGGTCCTGTGCGCCGAGAAGGCCCCGCCCCTCTTGTCCTGGCGCATAACCTGGATGAAACGGCGCAATAACCTGAAAGTCATCCGTTAACGCATCTAAAAACGAAAACCCTTCAAGGGTGGCCGCGCCATGCAAGTACAGCACTGCCGGCCCCGATCCAGCCTCGTAAAAGGAGACATCGACACCTCGCACGCTAATGGTTGTAAGAGTACCCGTCAGGGTCATGACTAGCGCAATGGCTCCTCTCCATAAGCGCGGTCAAACAGCGCTGTGGCGATGGCGTCAACGTCGTCATTCGCGTCAGCGACGATCTTTTCCCATTCAGCGATAAGAGAGATATTCATGTCGACTACGGCCCTAGCATTTTCAGCCCCCCGACCGTCTGCGGCGGCGATGACGGCGGCGCGCTCATTGTCCTTAAATACGCGCCAAGTCTCGGCGTACTCCGCCCCAAGATCGATAAGTGTTGCACCACTTTCGAGCGCCGCCGCCTCTCCTCGAGCTTCATCGCGATAATAGCCATCAACGACGGACATCAGCGCCCTAGCCTGTTTCGTCCACAACAGTTTGCGTTGACCATCCGTCAGCGCATTCCACTTATCCTTGTTGACCGTCATCATCGCCGCCGCAGGGAATACGCCATGCGCGGTGTCATTGACGATGCTCTTCACAGAGTCTGCGATAGAGAACGCGACCAGCCAATCCTTCGGTGCGAAGACACAGTCGACGGTGCGCCGCTGCAGCGCTTGTTGGAACTCAGACGGCGGCAAGGCTTGACGCGACATGCCTAGCTCCCGCGCCCAGCGGCTGAACATGGTCGAGCCTTCAGCGACGCGCCTGCCCTGCAGCTGATCCATGGATTGAAGATTGAAGTTGCACATCAAGTGAAATTGCGTCGTCGCGTAAACGCCAAGCGGAATTGTATTTTGCTCGGCATATTCCGAAAGGCAGTTCGGACAGTGCTTGAGAAGCGTCTCCGTTCCCGCCGCCGCAGCAGCAAAGCCGTTGGAGGTTAGCGCCTGAAGTTCCGCAAGGGTTACATGATGCTTCAGTTCCGCCGGAAAATAGGACGGCGACACAAACCCGCCATGGGCGACGCCGTCGCGCACGCCGGTCAGCGTGGTGACGGCGGACAGCAACTGGCCGCTCATGAAGTTACGAAATGAAATCTCGTCGTCCGTACCTTGTGTTTCGGCTTCGATTGCCTCGAACAACGGGACGGTGCCATCGCGATTATTAGGCGCATGAGGCGGTGTCCAGGAAGAGTAAATGAATTCATCACCTGATGTTTGCTCTCCACACGCAGTAAGCAAAATGCAAGAGGAAACAGCAACGCCGAATAGACGACAGGCTTTATACAGCATACGTTTTTCCATTTTTCACAGTCCCTCCGTCAGCTCAGAAATTGCGGCAAAAACAGCGTGATCACAGGGAACGCAATCAGCAAGGTGATGACGACCGCTTCAGACATTAAAAACCAGAGCGCGCCTCTGAAGATGGAGCCCAACGGTATATCAGGATCGATAAGCTTCACCGCATAGACATTCAGGCCTACGGGCGGCGTGATCAGACCAATTTCGATGAACTTCACAACCAGAATGCCAAACCAGATGAGATCAAGGTTGGCTGCATTCAACATGGGAAGCAAAATGGGGAGCGTCAGCAGCATCATTCCCATCGGATCGACAAACATACCGAGGACGAGGTAAATCACCAGGCACAGCAAGACGATCTCGATGACGCCAACGCCATAAGTCGTCACGAACTCCCCCAAAAATTGCGGCACGCCGGAAAAGGCCATAAAGCGCGTCAGGAGAACAGCGCCGATCGCGACGAAAAAGATAGCAGCCGTAGCGCCCGCACTCTCCCTGGCCGCTTGACGGAACGCAGACAAGGACATTCGACCCTGAAGCGTCGCAATCACTATTGACAAAAAAGCGCCGAGAGCGCCGGCTTCCGTCGGCGTCGCAACCCCAGTATAAATACTCCCAATGATTGTAAGAATAAGAACGACAAGCGGCCACACGGCCGGCAAGGCGGCGAACCGTTGTTTCCAGGTTATTTCTTCTTCAATCTTCGGCGCCAGCGCAGGGTTCACAGCGCAGCGGATCATAATCTGCGCGGCATATACAAGCGCTGTCAAAATGCCAGGCAGAATGCCGGCGATAAATAACTTCGCGACCGACACTTCGGCGAGGATACCGTAGATCACCAATATGATCGAAGGCGGAATAAGCACGCCCAACGTGCCCCCGCAGGCGACGACGCCGCAGGCCAGACCATTGTCATAGCCATGGCGGCGCATCTCCGGGATTGTGATGCGGCCAACCGCCATGGAGGTTGCGAGAGATGAACCAGAGGCGGAGGAAAACCCGGCGCAGGCGAAATTTGTCGCAACAGCCAGCCCCCCAGGCAGCCCGGAAAACCACAACCGCGCGACGGAGAACAAATTCTCCGTCATGCCCGAATGGTGCGCGATCGCGCCCATCAACAGGAACATCGGCACCGCCGACAGATCCCAGTTGGCGATAAAGTCAAACGGGATAAACCGCAGCAGGGCTAACGCCGTCTCCGGACTGGTGACGAAAGAAATGCCCGCCAGCGCTACGAGAATCAAGGCAAGGCCGACCGGGACCCTGAGCCCGATCAGAAAAACAATGAAAGCGAAGCCGGCGAAACCGATCTGAAGGTCAGTCATTCCCCTCATCCGCCTCCGGCTTGTCACGTACGTCACGACCGATAACCGCTTCCACCTCGCCAGCGTGAATCCGCCGCGCCCGAACCACGGCGGCGAGCGCCATCAGGGTAAAGCCAAGCGGCAAAAACCAGCGGGCCGGCCATTTGGGAAGGTTCGACATGGATCCGATATGGATCTCACCGATTTGCGTCATTTTAAGCGCCTCTCGGCCCATCTCCCACGCCAGAAGCAACGCAACGCCCGCCAGGACGAACAAAACGACGACCATCAGCGTTTTTTGCACCGGGGCGGGCATCATCTCTGTAAAGAGCGATGCAGCGATATGGGAATCGTAAAGGGTCACCAGACCGAGCGACATGAAGATGAGCCCGGACATGTAATAGTACGATACAATCTCGGGCGTGTTCTCCAGACTGATGTTAAAGACGAGCCGCAGAACAACCTGCGCCGTGACATGCAGCATAAGGAGCGCAATGGCGATTTCCGAAATCACCGCGCCAAAGCTGACCAAACGGCCTGTGATGGATCTATCCGTCATCATGCGAGAAGCCTTTCAAACTCCGCATCCGGCAAAAGTGCGCCGCCCGTCGTCCAGGCCACATGCACACCGCGGCGCACATGGTCCGCCGTCAGATCGCGGCCGAACAAGAACCCGTCGCCAAGGTTTGCAAGAAAATACGAAATCGCGGCAAAACTTGACGCCGCCGACGGTTCAAGGCGCAGGCCCGCTTCTTTCCACGCGCAGCGCACCCAACTAAGCATTTCCTCATCGGGCAGGGCGACGACGGCGTCGATATCATGACCAATGAGATCCAGAACCAACTGTGACGCCTTCGGCACAGCCAGGCCGTCCGCGATTGTATCGTTGTCGAGGCCCGCATCGTAGACGCTAAGAGCCGCCCCGCCCCCCGCCGCCATCGCGACGAAGACGCAGGCCGATGCGATCGGCTCGACAAAGACCGGGATAACGTGAGGCCCGAACAAAAAGCGCAAGCCCCACGTTACGCCCCCGGGCGCCCCCCCGACGCCGCAGGGCAGGTAAACCGTCAATGGACGCTCAGGCCCGATCTCAATCCCCCGCGCCGCCAGCTGGTTTCTCAGCTCCCAGGCGGCCGTCGTATAGCCGACAAAAAGATCACGAGAACGCTCATCGTCGATGAAATAGCCGCCCGCCCCTTTCGCCGCGCTCCGCGCCCGTCCGACAGCCTGCTCATAGTCACAAGCATGTTCGACGACCGCCGCGCCGATACGCCTCAAACGATTCTTTTTCCAGCTCTTGGCATCGTGGGACATGTGGATTTCAGCCTGCATGCCGAAGGCCCGCGCGACGAGCCCGATGCTGAAGCCAAGATTGCCTGTGCTTGCCACGATCACACGCCGGCCGGCGTAAAGCGCCCGCGCCTCCTCTGTCAAGAGCGCGTCCAGAGGGCCGTGCTCTTCAACAAGACCAGCGTCACGCGCAAGCATTTCAAGATGACACAACAGTTCGTAGACGCCGCCCCGCGCCTTGATGCTGCCCGTCATGGGAAGCGTGTGATCCGCTTTGATTAGAAATGTTCCAACGTCGGCGGGCGACGACGGATAGTCTAATAGAGGCGACCGCACCCGCCCGTCCCAACCATCTTCTTGAAACAAAGACGCTAAAACAGGCGCAAACCGCTCAAAGCGTTGGCGTGCACCGGTAGCTTCAGTCTCCGTAACCTGCTGAGCCTTGCCAGCAGCGTGACAGGCCTCGCGCAGCCATACCGATGCCTTATTCTGCACTAACGCCGACATGGCGGGATGGGAAAAATGCAGCGCGTTCATTCACAAGCTCCTCAAAAATCCGCGCCCAAAGACAGGGAGAACGTGCGCGGGTCCTGATAGAAAAACCCGCCGCTGCTTTGCGCTTCCCAACCGAATGAATCGAACACGTTGAATGCGCGCCCGCGCAACACCAGCGTCGTACCGGCTACCTCCACCTGTTTGCGGAATCCCAGATCAAGGTTCGTAAAACTGTCGACTTTCAAAAGGCCGAGTTGATCGCCATTTTGCTCCCCAAGGCTCAGGAGGCTTAAGTCAAACGACCATCCCGGCGCCCAGACCGGACGGTAATCTACGTCTAGCGTGATTTTCCGATTACGGAACGCGATCGGGTCGGCGGATAAAAGGCCTTGATCGACCGCAACGCCCTCCAGTTTGGGATCAAAAAAAACGGCTCCTAAAACCATCTGCAGTTGGTCCGTCAGCGACCCCGCCAACGAAAGCTCCACGCCGCGATTGACGATCGTTCCGGTCTCGCGAAACACCATATCGTCGCCCAAACCGAAAAAAGGTTTTTCCAGCTGAAAAACACCGGCCACAGCCGTCAAGTCGCCGACGAACAGGCGTACGCCGAAGTCCGCCTGCTCCGTCTCTATCGCCGCAGGCGCTTCATTGCGGTTCACGGCGACGCCAGGGGCGATTGGTCCTTCCTCAAAGCCGCGCACGAACCCACCATAGGCGACGAGACGCGGTGTGAGTTCAGCAGAACCGGTCGCGTTAAACATAATCGGATCGGACGTTCCTTCTGCGACAGCTTCGCTTGAACGGGCGATCGTTCGAGTATAATCTGTCTGCTGAACGCCAAGATTTAACTCACCAACCGACGCCCAGCGAACGTCATAGGCAAGACCCACCGTAACCTGTTCAACGCTTTCTTCCGTAGCGTCGCCGACCAGGACATTTGGTCGTGGAAAAAAGACAGGCTTATTGATGTTGATAGGCCCTAAATCGATATTGGTCGCGCCGCCAAACGTTTTTTCACGTTCGCGGGCGCGCACGTTAAGAGTAAAGGCGTGAGCCCTCGGGCCTTCCGTTAATACTCTGGAAAGGCGCCCTTCGAGCGACGTCGACGCGGACTTCTGAGGCGGACCGATGAACGCTGATAGATTGGCGTCGCCGTTAAGGTCAACATCAGCGAAAAACTGGCCAACCTGACGGTCACCATCTGTCACTGAGCGAAAAACGCCGATGTCTATATCGGCGACGTTGGCGGATATTTTGGTGAGCGCTCCAAAATTGTAATTGTCGAAACCGATCTCCACCCAGCGCTGACCGATATAATCCCGCGGATTATTTATCTCGGGCGGCGTAAATGAACCGAAGGTGAAAAACGACGCCCACCTCTGATCATCGAACAAGTGCTCATAATCGCCAAACAGAGTGATATCGACATTCTCGGACGGTATAAAGCGCAGCGTGCCGCCCATGGTCGCGGCTTCGTCAATGGAGCCGTTGCCACTCTCTTCATATTCATACCCGACGCCGCCTGTCGCTTCCCAAAAGCCGCTTGCCCCGCGCGCCTGGAAATCAGCAGCGACGCTGTACCCGCCGTAATTTTCGCGGGCGATAACAAGACTTTGAACCGGCGTTTCCGCTACCCGCCGTAAGGAAAAATCGACAATCCCCGTTGGCGCGGGCAGCAAATATCCTTGTGCAGCCAACCCGGCCCGAATAGTCGATCCCGTAACAAGGCGATCCGTAAATCCTGTCTGCTGGTCGATCGAAAGACCATTCAAACGAACGTTGCCCGCGTCAATCGGACTGAAACCGCGGACATCATCGCTTGAATAAAGTCCAATGGTTTCATTGCCGACACTAAACCCAAATGCGTCATCGGCAGATCGCACCGCATTCTCCGCCGCGCGTTGGGCTTGAGCAACGGGCGATGTTATGATGAGAGCGCTAAGCACAGACAGCATTGTCGTAAAAAGAGGGACTTTTACTCTCACAGTTTCGCACATATAAAACAATAGGTTATAGCTTGTTCATCGATCGCACAGTTGACCGGTAGTTTAATTTTTTGACAATCCCGCAAACGATTGACGAACTCACCTATCGAAAGATAGTAAAACTTGTGAGATGATTGGAAAGCTCGAAAATACGTCCCAAACCACACCTCGAAGCGCAGGATCAAACGATGCTGAAACAAAATTGGATCGCAATAAGCGACCTCTTTAGAACCATGCAGACGACACCATCTATCAACGGGTGGATGTACGACCGCGCTCGCTGCTGCACTGGCACAGGCAGAGATCATGCTGCCCAACGCCCTCACAGCGGGGATTGATCGCGGATCCGATGATGCCAAGAAAATTCACACAGGACTTATAAACCTACTTATATCCGATGGTAGACCCATTACCCTGTTTGTTGATAATCATCACTATATTGATTAACAGAAACAAATAGCGCGCAAGCTCGCCAAGTTTATTCAGGCGGCGTACGCTAATCGGTATGTGATCATCGCGGGTCATGAGCGCCCAGCGGCATTAATTGGCCGGAGGGTTTAAAAAGAGCGTGTTCTAGAGTTTACGGTCGAGGACTTGCACTTTGGCACGCCAAAGTTAGGGGCTTTTTAATGGAAGCAAGGATCGAAGCTGTTGGCGACGATGTACTGATGGCGCTTTATAACGCGTCTAAAGGCTGGATCACCGAACTTAAACTCGCAGTTTCGGGCAGCGACCGCGACGCAAATAACAGCTCTACATAACCGGCGCAATCCCCTCATCTTGAAGAATTTGCTTCCCCATCTTCATCATCTTTTTGGAGATCGCCTCACACGGACAAATTTCGACGACAGGCATCAAATACGACGGGGTAGCGGGGTATGTGATAAGGCTCTTTTCCAATCGAGCCGCAGCCTCAAGAAAAGTTGAAGACAACAACTGCGATATTGAGCCGGCAGGGATGGCGTTTTCCGCCGCCGCGCTGTCAAACTGCTGAAAACCAGAACGTTTTACATCGATATTTTCACTGACGCTTTCCTAAACATCGACAGCACTGGATAGAGAACTCTACAAATCCGTTTTGTAGGATTAAAATGCAACGTTATCACCCCCCTTCAAATCCAAAATAGCGCGGGCCTCTGCGGGCGAGGCGACCTCAATGGAAAGCTCGGACAAAATTCGCGAAATTTTGGCAACTTGATCTGCGTTGGATTTTGCTAACTCACCTTTTCCAATATAAAGGCTGTCTTCCAGACCAACACGAACATGACCGCCGGACATTGCGGCCTGAGTGCAAAACTTGAACTGGTTTTTACCTGCTGCAAATACGGAAAGGTGATAGTCGTCTCCAAACAAACTATCAGCAATCGTGATTGCATGTGATAAATTGCGCAGATCAGCGCCCACGCCCCCGAGAATTCCGAAAATACACTGAATAAAAAACGGCGGCTTGGCTAAACCGCGATCAGCAAAATGCGCCAGCGTGTAAAGATGCCCGATATCGTAGCATTCAAACTCAAACCGCGTTCCGTACGCATCACCGACTTCATTCAAGATACGCTCAATATAATGGTTCGTATTATACATAACGCGATCATAGGCGCCGTCTACATAGGACTTTTCCCAATCAAATCGCCATTTATCAATGCGCTTGCCCGCCGCACTGAAATCAAAAATCATCGCCCCCATATTCAGCGAACACAACTCGGGTTCAGCGCGTTTTGCGGCGGCTATACGTTCGTCAAGCGTCATGGTGTGGCTGCCGCCAGTCGTGATATTGACGACAGCATCCGTCGATTGCTTAATGCGCGGCAAGAATTCCATAAAGATGTCTGGCGACGGTGTAGGCTCCCCCGTACCTGGATCACGCGCGTGAAGATGCAAAATGGATGCACCCGCTTCGGCGGCGGCGACGGCTTGTTCCGCAATATCATTCGGCGTTATCGGCAAATAGGGAGACATGGACGGCGTGTGAATAGAGCCTGTCACCGCACACGAAATAATTGCTTTGTCTGTACCTCTCATTTTATTTTCCTTAACTAGTTAAAGATTCTAGTGATGCGCGCACACCTTGAAGCATAAAGACGATAGAAGCGCCTAACATAGATAAGGGCGGAACAATCACGCCACCCTCTGCTTCGACATAGGCGATATTGTTTGAGTGAAGATGCGCCTTGGTTTGCTTCAGATCGAGGACCTCAACGCCGACGCCAAGAATGGAAGGAGCGCTTAAAGGTGGAAAACTTTGTCTCTCCAAAAATACTTTCATCGCATTACTATCCTAAAATTTGATGGTCATATTGACGCTTTAAAAGTGCGCCTGGTAGCCAATTTCATCAGTATACTAAATATCTTTTTTAACTATTCCAGCATGAAGACTGCATGCCTCCTCGAAACCGTCATCTAGAAGCAAACAATAAACATCGCTCATAAACAGAGCGCCGTTCGCATGATGAGTGAATTCTTTGACTTTGTAAGGCGCTAATGACTCGAATTCGACAACATCCATAGGAACAGGCAAAGCATCGAACTCTGAAATAGCGATTCTGAAACTGCTGACCCCATACATGCCGTCATCAGATTGCGCCTTGAATTTATAGGGCATTTTAACTCCCAAACCGGTCCAACTATCAACGAAGTTTTCCCACTGGCGTGAGCAGCAACACATCAACTTCGCCGTTGGCGGATTTGACAGAATCTCCCGCACAAACGGCGCTATATCGCCGCTACCCAAGTTTGAAAGCTTAATATAATCTCCAGGCGCTTGGTGGTTAGACGAAAACAAAACAAGTTGACTGCCAACGGGACATTCTTCGCCATCGCCCATGGCGGCGTTTCTGCGAAGCGGCGCAACTACAAAGCCGAGCCGTTTAAAAAACTCCCGACCTTCTTGAGGAGATCGCATACTAAACATCAAATGACTAAGGAGTGCGTTCATTTTCAACTAAATTTTGTACTGCGTTATTCGGCGTAATGCCGTTGGAGCCAGGAAATTGCAACGTTATTGAAACGGTCCGGCTGCTCCCAATACGGTTCATGTCCTGCATCCATAAAGTCACTTAACTCCGCACCGGGAATAAGCGTTGCAACATGCCTTTGAAAACCAGCCTCAAGGAAAGCATCATTGTCGCCGCCGACGATCAACGTCGGCACGCGATAATTGCGCAAGTCTTCTTGCGTCAGCCATGTTGACTTATCGCACATGGTTTCAAGATACGTCCTTGGAAAAGGAACAGGCGCCTGCTGACTGGCCGACAGCATCGCCAACTGCCGACACAGAAGATCACGCGCAGCGTTCGGTCCGTCCAAGGCCGTACCGCTACTGTCGTCGCTGTTGGCTGTGCGCGCTTTACGCGTCTCTATGGCGTTAAATACGACGGTATAGTTTTCATCTGAGTATGCGCCGGCGGGCGATCCCATCAATAAAAGTGATTTTACAAGGTCAGGCCTGTCATTCGCCACCCGTAAACCGCCCCACCCGCCTGCGGATTCACATATGAGAGATACTGATGTTTCATTTTCGTTAGCGCAAACGGCCAGAATATCGTCAGCAAACAACATAGGGTGGCAAGCATCGTCGTTCGCAGCGGTCATGAAATGACCACGCAAACTCATCACCGCCACGCGAAACCCGGCGTTTACGAGAGCCGGGATATTTTGAAAGTAGTGCATCGGCACTTCAGCAAGGCCCGGAACGATAAGAACAAGCGGACCGGCGCCATATACCTCATAATATATTTTTGCGTCCGTAGACTGTGTATGTCGACTTTCTTCTACCCACATCTACTTTCTCCTAAACTATCATCTGCTTACTCATCGTCCATAAGACTTGAACGCCTCAACACCTAGACACGTTACAAAAAGAGAGCGTAAGGTCTTCAATGTGAACATGTCTCACCTCATTTCGACCTTATGAGCCGACACACCTGTTCCGCTCTTCCTACGGTGTTATTGTCGCCATCCAACAGCTCTGCTGTCGCGAAGACTATTGTCTTGCCGGCTTTCAATACCTTCGCCTGCGCGTATGTACGACCGATCCGCCCAGGCGACAAATAGCTTGTCATCATCGACAGCGTCGACGGGATCACCCTTCCATTTGCTGCGCCGACAATCGCCACGCCTGTGACCTCATCAAGCACTACCGCCAAAATTCCGCCATGAGCGACACCGGCGGCGTTTGAGTATTCTGTCTTCATCTCAAATTGCGCCTTCAAAACCATTGAACGAAAACCCGAGAAATGCTGTCACAGTCGGCTGTTCGGTATGAATTAGTACAATTCCTGTATTAGAAGCATATTTTTCCAGCATGGCTGATCCCCTACTTTAAAGACGCATGGGGATTTAAAGAGTATGCCTCACGCACCCACGCATCAGCACAGAACAGCAAGGCGTTTTCGGATTTGCAAGCTATTAATAGATGATCAGTATCGGCATAAAATTCTCTAGCGCCTTCAATTACGGATAATGTTTTTTTATTTGGCGTCATGCTTTAACTGTCGCCCCTGCGCTTGCGTAAAAGTTGTCAATTTAACGTCGCAGTTCTTTTTGCATCTGCGCATCAATAGGAAATTTTCGTAAGAGGAGAAAAATAAGAACGTAAAACGCGGCCGGCATAATTGATATCGTTGCGGCAACAGCGAACACGACCTCACCTGTTTCCTTAGCAGTCGCAGGGTCAAACCCCAGCATCTCGACAATATAAAACGACATGCCCGTCGCCGCCGCCATACCTAATTTTTGCGTAAGCGTTAGAAGACAGAAAAACAGCCCAATTTGTTCGCGTTTCGACAGGATAAGGTTTGCGTCGATCGCACTTCCAAACCCCGCCGCGATCATATTGAAATCGTCGACGAAAATTGAAATCGGCGCCACTGCACCGCCAAGACCGGAAGTATCTCTGGTGGATATTGACTGCTCAATGTAGCCGACACCGTACGAGAAGCCGACATTCAAGAACAAAGTTGTGTAAGCCTCAATAGTACGGATCTGATAGCCTTGGATCTTCCCTTGCGAAAATGCGGTCACAGCTATCAGACCGTCATTAAGGTTCTGTTCGCCGAGCTGCGACGTCACAATAGCGACGCCATAAGGTTGCGCTGCCTCTTCACTCATCTGCGCAAATGTCGGGGCAATGGACGAGCCGAAAGAATGGCGGTCGCTGAGAAGCCACTTTCGCGCGTATCACTCTTGCTTTTATTTTGCATTCTTCCCCTTCTCATTCTGAGCGACACAGGAATGGCGCGCCTCGATACTCCTAATATTCAAAATTATTAATTATTTTTCAATCTAAAAGATTCGGCTGTGTCGAAAACTATGCTGAACATAAACTTAGGAAATTAAAATATATATGTTTTATTAGGATGATACACACTATACCCAAAAACTGTAAGAACGTAAGGTCGATAGAAGATACAATTTTGCCTAGCAAAAAATTATTAACTGAATTAGTATTTTGATGGAACGAATAAAGTCGTAGCGAAAATGCTGATATTCCTTTTTGCGAGCTCGATCCGACCATGAATACCGCCACTTCAAGACCCAGCACTTCGGCGTCAGGAGAGTCCCTTGCCGCCTGGTTGACGGAGATATTGAAAATCCGCATCTCCAACGGTCACTACAAACCCGGCGAATGGCTCCGGGAAGCCGCGTTCCGTCTTGAATTCGGACTGTCCAATGGGCCCGTACGCGAGGCGCTGCAAAACCTCGTCGCGGAAGGCGCGCTGGTGCGGGAGGCGCGGCGCGGCGTACGCGTCGTTTCATTAACGGAAGAAGAAATTACATCGCTGATTGAAGTGCGCCTTGGCTTGCTAGAATTAGCGGCGGAACTCGCCGTACACAACGCAACTGCTGACGATCTGCGATATGCAACCGACCTTATGAGCCAGATCAACGACGCAGTAGCGAAAGGCGAATATAAGGACGCCTTTCCGCTTCTCGGCGAGATGATCGACAGCGTCTGCGCGATGAGCGCAAACGACTTCCTTGTAACGGCATGGAACAATTTCAAGGTGCCCGCACGGGTCTATGTATTCGCCTCCTACGAAGCCACGAAAAAGCCGGCTCAGGTTTTTGCACGCTGGAACAGATTGGTTACAGCCATTGCTGAACGCGATGCTAACGCCGCGAAAACAGCGGTGCGAAATATTTATAAAAACACTCTGCGCGAACTAGGCCTTAAAGGAAGCTCATCCCTCTTTAAAGCACCTTCAAAGTCAAGCGGCGTCTGAACCGATTAAAATACAATACGCCGCAGACTGCGCTTAGTTAAAATGAGTCTTATACGAATAAATTACCTGGCAGTATTACTACTAAAACTATATATTCATACACAACTTGGTTTCCAATTACAGCGCCCGGCGCTGGGTGCTTTTTGGCGGATCAATCAATCACTTTAAAGTAAGGGATCATCATGGACTCTCTAAATTCGTTTCGTGCGGCGACACGCGACTGGCTGGAAGCGAATTGCCCTGAAGAAATGCGCGACCGCTCTCAAGACGAGGATGAAATGTGCTGGGACGGACGAAACTGGACGTTTCAGTCCGAGGCCCAAAGGCTCTGGCTGGAACGCATGGGCACAAAAGGATGGACGGTTCCGACATGGTCTAAGGAATATGGCGGCGGCGGTTTGTCCAACGACGAAGACAAAATATTAAAAGAAGAGCTAAACCGCATAAATGCACGCTCGCCCCTTCAAAGCCTTGGTGCTTGGATGCTGGGTCCCGCACCCCTGAAGCACGGTACGCATGAACAGAAAAACACTTTCTGCCCCTTGTCTAGCCCCCTTTTTATGGGCCACTCAGTTGGACGGTTTCTGGCACGGGCGGGCGCATGCCTAAAGAATGATGCGGTCTGATGTGATTGTACTGTTTGAGCCATTTATCAATGACGGTTTTCGCTTGATCGATTGTTGCGAACCACTCAGCGTTTAGAACTTCTCGGCGCAGCGTCCCATTGAATCTTTCATTGTAGCCGTTCGACCCTATCCGGCTCGAACCCCATGGGGAGCCGGGATAGATCTGGATTGGCTGAACGCCGACTTTCTTCAGCCAGCTTTGCAGCACCTCAGCGGTAAACTCCTTGCCATTGTCTGAGCGAATAAACGCCGGCTTTCCACGCTCAAGGATCAGCGGGTATAACGCTTCAAGAACATCCGCCGAGCCCATTTTCGGCTTCAAGACAATAGCAAGCGCTTCGCGTGTGTATTCATCGATCACCGTCAGCATGCGATATTGCACGCCGTTGCTCAATCGGTCATGGACAAAGTCAACGCTCCAGACGTGATTTTGATAGTGAGGACGCAAACGGATGACAGAACTATCTTTGTGATAGAGTCTTTTGCGCCGCTTATGGCGTTTGGGCAGCCGAAGCCCTTCTTCTCGCCACAGACGTTCAACTTTCTTGTGGTTGACGTTCCAGCCTTCAATGCGCAGTAGTTTGGCGATCTTGCGATAGCCATAGCAGCCATATTTCTTGACTAAACGAATTAAAGCCAGCCGAAGGCTGTCCTCATCTTTTTAAGGGCGGGCTTTATATTGCTGGGATGAGCGAGCCATGCCGACCATTTTACAGGTCCACCGCTCTGACGTATCGAGCTTTTGACGAACATGGATGATGGCCTGACGAAGGGTGGCGATCGTCGGACCTTGGGCTTTAGATAATCAAGCGTTTCCTTCAGAATGAGTTTATCCAACTCAAGATCCGCCACGATTTTCTTTAGGTGTTGATTTTCTCCAAGGCCCTCTGTTCCTGCAACTGCGACTTCCCCATACCGCCGTACTTTTTGCGCCAAGCATAATAAGTTGCGCTGCTGATTCCGGCCTTCCGATAAGCGCCAGGGACCTCGGCGCCGCTCGATAGTCCGATCTCAATCTGCCGAAGCAGGTTCAGAACATCTTTGTCTTTGAAACGTTTGCGAGCCATTCAAAATCTCCGTTCCATTTTGAAACTAACGAAAACTCTGGCTCAGTTTTAGGAGGGAAAGACACGTGTACTCCATATCTCAAAACGAACATACCGGCTTCTAAAAGCTTATCACTCTAGGTTTACCGTGAATTTCTCGGCAGTATTCAAGTGCTTTAACAAGGCCATTAGCCGCCTATCGCGCCAACTCTGTCCGTCTGAAACGGCACCTGCTGGAATGTGACGGCTTAGGTCAGCCTCTATTTCCTCAAACAACCCATCTTTCCAGGGATATTGTAACTTCAAATCATCAATCATTCGTCTATAGGGATCAGAAAATACTTTCATATAATCTTTATAGCCCCCACTCGCATTAAGGTGCGACGTCATGAACGGACCAATAAACGCCCACCTTAGCCCCAAGCCCTTGGTCATCACAGCTTCGATGTCTGATGGCGTGCAAAATCCTGCGCCTGTTAAATGAAGGGCTTCGCCAACGACAGCCGCCTGTAATCTATTCAACAAGAAACCCCGTATTTCACGAGCGAGCACAACTGGCGCCATCCCGGCGCACTCAAGGATTTGCTTCCCCGTTTCCAAGACACCCTGCGCTGTCGCATCGCCGGGGCAAATTTCGACAAGCGGTATCAAGTAAGGCGGGTTAACGGGGTGCGCGATAATACAACGCTCTGGTCGAGACGCAGCGTTAAAAAAACTAGAAGGCAATAACTCCGATGTCGAACTAGCAAGAATGACATTTTGTGCTGTTGCACTATCCAACTGCTGAAATACTTCTCGTTTTACGTCAATATTCTCGCTAACGCTCTCTTGGATATAAATAGCTTGCGACAGACAGATATCTAGGTCCGTATCATAACTTATCCTATTCTTAAGATCGGCGGCGCTTTGGATTAATTCGTATCTTTCTAAATCTGCTACATTTTCTGCAATAGCGTCAACGGCCGCTTTCAGCGCAGCCGTATCTTGATCGTATAGCGAAACATCATAGCCAGCCCTAGCGAAAACAATCGCCCAAGCGCGCCCCACATTTCCCGCGCCTATGCACGCTATCTTCGCTGTCGATGGGTCAAAAGCTGACATCATTATCCTGCCCGCAACAAAAAATCTTATCTGTTAACACAAAAGCCCTCCCCCAAAACAAAATTTCTGGATGCATTTTCTCATAGTACTTATAAATTCTATAGTAGATATATTAAATATCATATCATCACTAAACATGATACAGATCATCTTGTTTAAAAATGATAAAACTTTCCAATGCGTTGGATGGCGAAACGATAACTTGATTGTTTTTTTCCCTAAAATTCACGGTATTCTGCAAAAGTATATTCCTTGTGCCGTGTATGTTTTTGGTCTCAATTCCAATACCGATAATTTTTGGCGTTTTATTCGCTGTAATGTTATCATCTGCACCTAAGGATAAAGCTGCATCCATATCAAGAAAATGAAGCGCAACATTACCACTCCGAATACGCACATAACCTCGTTGCGGCTCTAACATAAGCGGTTCTGTATCGAGCATCGCAGCATAGTGAGCTCCAACCATTTCTACATCATCATTAGGTAACAGACAGTAGACATCTTTTAAAAATACTGCACCATTCGGGTGATGCATAAATTCTTTGCTCTTGTACGTATTAATAGTCTCAAACTCTATAACATCCATAAATACGGGAAGGGAGTGAAGTTTTGGAATTGAGATTTTGAATGCGTTTCGCCCTAAAGCCTTGTCATCCGATTGAGCTTCAAATTGATAAGGAACTTCAACCCCCAGCCGATCCCACATTTCAAGTACATTCGCCATTTGATCTGTGTAAGCACACAGCATTTTTGCTGCTGGCGGGCCCGACAAAATCTTCCTCATAAATGACGGCGCATCGCCATTTCCAAGATTTGACAACTCAATATAATTACCGGGCGTTTGATGTTCGGAAGGAAACAATACCAAACAACTACCAGCAGGCGTCTCTTCACTGTCACCCATCACGGCGTTTTTTCGAAGTGGCGTAACTTGAAACCCCAAACGTTCGAAAGTCGTGCGGCTCGACTGCGCAGACTGCATACTGAACATCAAATGACTTAAAAACAGTTTCATAAGCTGAGGGTTTTTACACCTTTAAGAAGGGGTGTCGTTCGTTTTAACACTCTATATTTCAAGACAAGCCAACAGGAAACATGTCTCGTTATTTTGAATGGGTAGTGGAGTAAAGGCGACTGACCTGCTCGGCTTTCGCTACAATGTCACCGCCCTCATTCCGTAGCTCTGCCGTCGCGAAAGCTGTACTTTTTCCGATTTTAATTAATTCAGCACATGCATGCAGCTCTCCGTTACGCGCAGCTGTTAAATATGACGTGGTCATAGACAGAGTTATGGGTCGCGAGGCGCCATCTGTAGCCCCAACAATCAAGACACCAATGATCTCGTCCAACATAGCCGCCAGCACGCCGCCATGAACGATGTCACCCGCATTCATATGCTCCGACTTGATGAGAAAACGAGCTTTTGCACAGGAACGGTCTTGTTCAAACCCTTCGAAGATAAACCCTAGGAAGTCTGTGGCGGCTGGACGCTCAATCTGATCTAAAACTGTACCCGTTTTTTTAGTATAATATTGCAACGCATGATCTCTCTACAGATTTTATATCTTATCGTACGAACAATCGATTTGCTTCTTTTAAGAGCGATGGCAGCCATCAAACATAAACTTAATGGCTGCCCTACTCCTAAATATTCACTGCATACTAATGACACTTATGCGATAAGGTCATTGGCGTATCGACTCTTAAAAATCGAATGAAGCATTCACCCCATAACGGGTCGGACGAACCGTGGCGAGGAGCCCGGCAAGCCCTCCGACACCACCTTGATTACCAAGGTTAACCCCATCATTTGTCAAATTCTCACCGAAGACTGTGACGCGAACATCACCGAAGTCAACGCCAGCGCGAATATTCACGGTCTCATATCCATCGACTTCAGGCTGAGCGCCATCCTCGTTTAGGGGACTCTCCCAGAAACTTGAACGATAGGCGACTTCTGTACGGACAAACGCCTCGGCGCTTGCCGAAACCGGCTGCGAGTATTGAGCAGCAAAAGACCCACTGAATTTTGACGAGAACGGCACTTCGTTACCAGATGCGTCAAACGGAGAACCAAGTTCGTCAACTGTATTAAACTCTTCGAACTCAGCATCTTGATAACCAAGCGCACCTTCAATCAAAAAATTATCCGTTAGTTGAGAAGAGAACTCCAGCTCAGCGCCAAATGTCCGAACACTGCCAGCTGATACCGTCAGGTTTGTGCCAACAATGTTACCTGGCGAAAAGACCCGTGATTCAGCCTGCAGATCAGTCCAATCCAAATAAAATCCAGCTAAGGAGAAAGTCGTAGACCCATCAAAAAGCGTACCCTTGAGACCAGCTTCATAGTTCATAACAATCTCCTCGTCATATGTCGCGGGCAAATCTGGGTCTGAGATCGCCTCTAGATTTGAGCCGCCAGGACGTGCGCCACGAGAGATTGTACCGTAAGCGTTGACTTCATCTGTCAAAGCGTAAGTCGCAGACAAACGAGGAGTAATCGTTTCCGAGGTTGTCTCGCCGCTCACCAAAGCGCTGGCTGGAATAACAATACCAGGAGGACCAAAGAAAGGTACAACAACCTCATTCTCCTTAAACGACTCGAAAACCTCATCCCTCGCGAAACGGATACCAAAACTGGCGCTCAACCGAGCTGTGGCTTGCCAGGTCAGATCTCCGAATATGGCCGAAGATTTTACCTCCGTCAGAAACTCGATATCTTCAACAACCAGCGGACCTGTTCCAACCGGAAATCCGAAAACCCCAACAGTAAAACCGTCCAGCAAGGTGTTAGTTCTGCTGCCTTCGACACTATCCTCCGCATAGACAACGCCCACAAGCCAGCTAAAAGCCGAATCCGATTCGTTGGACTGAAGCCGCGCCTCTACGCTCCATGTATCACCGGAATTCACGTCTGGACCAAATACATTGAATGATCCCCCCGTGAAATCTGCGTCATCTAGAAACATCGAATCCACATCCATGTACCCGGCCGTAAAGATCGCAGAAAAACCGCCAAAATCTTTTTCAGCATTGGCTGTTATAAGAGTGATCTCGCGTTCGCGAGAGGCCGGCGTGTCGATAACAACGGTATCTTCGTTTTCAGGATAAAATCCAATTTCAGAGTAAGATCCAAGCGGATCAATAGGAAAGCCGTTCGCCCGAAGGAAAGGCGACAAAACTCCTGTGGGCACCCTATCTGACACTCCCTGCTCTATATCCGAAAAACTACCCGCAAGGTCAATTGTCAGCGTGTCAGAGGGCGTAAATCGCATTGCAGCGCGTGCGCCCCAGGATTCCAGATCATTTGACTGACCCGACGGACCAATATTTTCTAAGAATCCGTCGTTGCCCTCAGTAAACGCGCTAACGCGCACAGCGACAGCGTCGCTCATTGGAACATTCACGGCGCCCCTGACCAAATAATGGTCGAAGCTTCCATATTCGCCAAAAACCGTTCCCTCAAATTCATCGCTTGGCTTCTTCGTCACAATACTGACGGCGCCGCCGGAAACGTTGCGGCCAAACAGGGTGCCTTGCGGCCCACGCAACACCTCAATTCGCTCAACATCGAAAAGATTCGCATCGAGCGCTGAGGTAAAGCCGGACGCCGTCGTGTTGAAATCATCAACGAAAATTGAAACCGTAGCAACAGTTCCGCCAGGATCAGCAATACCCCGTATAGAAATAGTTTGATTAAGAGGCGAGCCGTCGGATGCAAACCCGATATTCGGAGCTAGGGACGTATAATCCTCTAAATTTCGGATTTGGTAGTCCTGTATCTTCTGGGCGTCGAACGCGGTCACTGAGATCGGAACATCCTTGAAGTCCTGCTCGCGCCTTTGTGCCGTTATGACGATGACATCGTCGAAGTCGCTCGAGACATTATCTGTTTGCGCGAAGACTAAACCGCTCGTAAGAGCCGAGCTCAAAAATAAAGTTGCAGCACCTAGATTACGGTAAATGTTTCTTCTTTGTAGTTGCATTTTCCCCTCCTTGTTTTTTAACCGCCATTCCTTCGGGTCACTGCCCAGATTTTGGCTTGGCTTTATAATTTTTTCATATTATTAATAATTTATTTTATGTCAATATGATATATTTAT